>JACKFF010000001.1:600000-900000 GCA_020632595.1 Nitrospiraceae bacterium
AAAAAATTCAAATACCCCTTCCTTGCCCTTATATCGATCTTCATGACCCATCACATACACGGGCTGACCTTTACGTTTAAGTCGAAGATCCTTTAAGGTTCGCTCGGTCTCGGAAGCACAAAAAAAGTCTTGAGCTGGGTTTGGCTCGCTCATTCTGGCAAAATCCTTCTGTCGTATGTATCCATCAGACTGATCCTTCGCTAACAGCTGGACCAGCTTGTAGCATGGCCTCAAAAAGGAGGTCAAGGCTGATGGAACTGACAGACCATTCACAAAGGAGGCGTATTTATGGCTGACATCCTTATTTATCACAAACCAACATGCTCCACCTGCCGACAGGTCATCAAACTGGTGGAGGAAAGCGGACAACCCTTTACGACCATTAACTATTACGAAAAAACTTTTTCCAAATCCACGCTCAAAGGGCTACTCAAGAAAGCAGGGATTAAATCGTCAGAAATTATCCGTAAAAAGGAAGAGATCTACAAAAAGCTGAACTTACAGAACTCAGAATTCACCGATGATGAATTATTAGACATCCTCATCAAACACCCGGACCTCATCCAGCGTCCTCTGGTCCAAAAAGGGGATCAGGTAATCCTCGCCCGCCCTCCGGAAACCGTCACCAAACTTCTTTAACAAAGTCTTCGCGTAAGAATTGAGCCGGGCCACTCGTCAAAATGGCCGCTGGATAGAATCTGAGGCCGAACTGCCGAAATAATCGGTTTTGAGAAATTGGTAGGCTTCGATAATACGCCGCAGTTCCGGCTCGGAACTGCGGTCACCTTGGCGAATATCAGGATGAATTTTCTTCGCCCGCTCTCGAAAGGCTCGAGTCACCACTGGCAAAGGACTTCCAAATTCAACACCCAGCACTTCATAGGCTTGGACAGACGAACGAATTTCCCCACGAACAGAAGTGGGCTCTCCCTCTCCTCCGCCTCCGCCAGCAGCCTTAAAAAAATTAAAGAGATTGATCTTGTGCCTTCGACGGCGAGGACGCTGCCTGATCTCGCTTTCAAATTCTTCAAACCGGTCCTCAATAAATTCTAAGCGCGACTCCAAGCGCTGGGCGGTAGTCAATTCTGTAATATTCTCCAGCTCCCCCTCAACCAGCCCCAACATCCGATCAACTTCGATCAACCCCTGCTCAACATGCAAATAGGCCTCTGTCCGCTCTTGAAACATCGTTTCAATAGCAAAGTCCAAGCTTTGCTCAGACTGATCGCGAAGCTTGGCAATCCGCCGACTCATGCCAGCCACAAATTTCCGTCGATTGTGCTCATTTAACGCCATATTGCCAATGCTCAAGGAAAATTTTGAGCCGATTGTACCACAATTGTCCACTTCATAAGGATGTTTGTTGTGACTTGAAAGGGAGACCCCAATTAAAAATAGTTAATAAATGGCTGAGATTGCCCCCCAGCTTGATGATTGGTATCCTGATGACCTTTGTAACCCTCGAAGATCTTAAGATGTAAGGAATTGGAGTGATCTCTCAAATATTGAACTTTTTCCAGCCTTTCCTAAATCTTATTGAAGGAGGGTTTCATGAATTACTACCTGCTTATTTTGGGAAGGAGCTTTATTCTCTCCATCATCCTTACGCCACCGGCCTGGTCAGTCAACCCTGCCGGCTATGGCAGCGCTGGTGGTGAATTCAACATCAAAATCTCCAGAGTCCCCTCAAATGAGATAGCCAAAGCCAAATCGGCGAAACCTCCCATTGAGCCCACTTCGGAAATCCTTGCCGAAGGAAAAGAAATCTTTCTGGGACGTGGAGGCTGTATTAGTTGTCATGGGGCCGAAGGAAAAGGAAATGGGCCGGCCGCCAAAAACCTTCCCATTCAACCGAGAAATTTCACCAACCCGAAGTTTAACACCTATCGAACACCGGGTGAAATGATGTGGGTCCTCAAAAACGGAAGCATGGGACAGACAGGACGGGTCCCTGGAACAGGGATGCTACCAGTTGTCCAGCCCAAGGGTTTCATTTCTGAGGAAGATGGATGGAAGGTGTTGCTCTATGAACGAAGCCTCGGAGAGCAGCAACCATAATACCTCTTTTTCCTAACGTATTAATTATCCCAGAGTACACCGACTCTATTATTAATTATCCTGCATCACGTTGAGTGAAAAGCCTTTATGTCTGAATCCACAACAGAACGCCAACCCAATCGACTGAGTCACGAAACCAGCCCCTATCTCCTCCAACATGCCTACAACCCGGTAGATTGGTTCCCCTGGGGAGAAGAGGCATTGAATCTGGCAAAAAAAGAAAATAAGCCTATCCTGCTCTCCATTGGCTATTCAGCCTGCCATTGGTGCCATGTAATGGAGCGGGAATCCTTTGAAAATCAGGCCATCGCGGATCTGATGAACCGGTACTTTGTAAATATCAAAGTGGACAGGGAAGAACGTCCGGATTTGGATGAAATCTATATGCAAGCCACGACCGCCATGAACCAGGGACACGGCGGATGGCCCATGACCGTTTTTCTCACCCCTGATCAGGAACCCATTTTTGCGGGAACCTATTTCCCTCCCACCGACCGCTATGGTCGTCCGGGATTCGGATCAATCCTGACAAATATTGGGGAGGGGTGGAAGAAAGATCAATCTAACATCACCCAACAAGCCAGTCGATTCACCGCACGCTTGCGAAATGCCCTGCAACCCGCATCTCCCCTCGCCGTTGGTGCAGCGGAGATTGAAGATGCCGTCAAGCAATATGCCCGTGATTTCGACGCACGTTACGGAGGATTTGGACGTGCACCAAAATTCCCACCGGCCACCGGCCTCTCCTTTCTCCTGCGCCAATATCACTGGAGTCGAGAAAAAAAAATCCTCGCCATGGTCACCAAAACCCTTGATGGGATGGCCGAAGGCGGACTGTATGATCATATCGGTGGAGGATTTGCTCGCTATTCTACCGATGACGAATGGTTAGCCCCGCACTTTGAAAAAATGCTGTATGACAACGCACTCCTTGCACGGACATACGTCGAAGCGTTTCAAGTCACAGGTGAGAATCGATACCGCCAGGTCGCCACAGAGACCTTAGATTACATTTTGCGAGAAATGACCGCACCGGAAGGCGGGTTTTATTCAGCCACTGATGCAGACAGCGAGGGAGTAGAAGGCAAGTTTTTCGTGTGGACGCCGGAACAGATACGTGAAATTCTGACAAACGAACAAGACGCCGCTCGCTTCTGCGCCTATTTTGACATCACGGATGAAGGCAATTGGGAGCACACCAACATCCCTCGCACAAAAAAATCTCTAGAAACCGTCGCGGAGGAGTTAGGCTGTTCCCCTGGGGACTTAGGCGAGACAATCATGCGGACAAAATCTACCGTGTATCAGTCTCGTCTGAAACGTGTTCCGCCGGGACTCGATGATAAAATCATTACCGCCTGGAATGGCATGATGATCGGAACGATGGCGGAAGCCGGCCGAGTTTTCAACCACCAACCGTATCTGGATGGTGCCGTTCGGGCCGCCGATTTTCTGCTGACCACGCTTTCACGGCCTGAAAGCCGGCTCTGGCGTACCTATCGGGCAGGACATGCCCACCTCAATGCCTGCTTGGAAGATTATGCCTATGCGACCGAGGCAATGATCGATGTCTATGAAGCCACGGGGTATGAACGGTACCTCCATGAGGCGGTCTCATTAGCTGAACGCCTCCTTGAAGACTTTGAGGATCGAGACCATGGAGGATTCTTTACCACAGCCGCCGATCATGAAGCCTTAATTATCCGGGGAAGGGAAGGTGCCGATGGCGCAACTCCCAGTGGAAATGCGGTGGCTGCATCGGCGTTAGCCCGCTTATCATTTCACCATGATCGGGAAGACTTTCGGAAAGCCGCGACCAATGCTATTCGTGCCTATGGACAACAAATCGGTCAGGTGCCGCGAGGGTTTCCCAAAAGTCTCATGGTCGTCGACCTTTTATTACGAGGCCCGGTGGAATTAGCTCTTGTGGGATCTCCTACAAACAAGGGATATAGCCAACTCCGCACGGTGGTCAATGCGTGTTTCGTACCGTATCGCATTTTGGCCTATCGGCAAGAGCTGGAGGCTGAAACCCCTCATCCTCTGTTAACTGGGAAGACCCTGGTCAATGGGCAAGCCGCACTCTATGTCTGTAAGAACTTTGCCTGCCAGGCTCCGATTACCGATCCTCAAGAGGCCATTGAGGTATTGACCTATCCTCAGGGGACCATCACCTCACCAGAACCACCCGTGCAAGCACTAACCAGCCAAGGGCTTTCCGGACATGCCACTCCTCAAGGGACGGGGCAGTACGTGGCCAGGATCCTGGCCAGCCCCCAGGATTCGCGCCCTTCTTCCCACGGATATACGTCTTTGGGTTCAACCGGATTGACCACTTCTCGCATAGGCTTTGGTGGTTACCGGATCAACCTTGGAGTGGAAGACCACCGAAGAGCACTTGAAAAATCTTTACAAGGCGGGTGCAACCTTATCGATACGTCCACCAATTATGCGGACGGTGAGAGCGAACGCTTGGTGGGTGTCGTGCTCAAGGATCTCATCGCTAAAGAGGTTGTCTCTCGTGATGAAGTCATCGTGGTTTCAAAAATCGGTTACGTCCAGGGAAATAATCTTTCGCGCGCTGAGGCCAGGGAACAAGCCGGCAAACCGTTTCCCGAGATGGTCAAATATGGGGAAGGCATCTGGCATTGCCTCCATCCTTCATTTCTAGAAGAACAACTGACTCTGTCCCTTGACCGCCTGGGGCTGGAAACCCTGGATATCTGCCTCCTGCATAATCCAGAATATTTTCTGTCCGATGCCAAGAACAGGAACTTGTCGATTGATCCCATCAGACGTGAAGATCTCCGGCAGGAGTTTTATCGCCGCCTGCAACAGGCTTTTTCTTATCTGGAGACACAGATCGTGGCCGGCCGGTTGCAATACTATGGAGTCTCCTCCAATACCTGCACAGCCAAACCCGATAATCCCGAAGCCACCTCACTTTCTCGCATGCTCAAGGCCGCTGAAGCTGCAGCAAAACATGCCGGCATTCCGCACCATCATTTTCGAATACTGCAACTCCCGATGAATGTGTTTGAATCGGGAGCACTGCTCACGCCCAATACCGGACCCGAACAGGTCCAAACGGTCTTGGCATTTGCCCAGGAAGCCAACATTGCTATCCTGGTGAACCGGCCTCTGAATGCCATTCCTGGAAAAGGCGCAGGCATGATCCGCCTCGCAGACCCTCAGGTGGAAATTTCCAATACGAACTTTGAGGCCCAACAACCAAAGGTCGCCGCGCTGGAGCACGACTACAAGCAGGTGTTAGCACCCCAGGTCCCTAAACCTGAGAAAGGAGCTGCTCCGTTGGATTATTTCAACTGGGCCGAAGAACTGAAACGAATTCGTCCGTCCATCCAAAATCTCGAGCACTGGGACCAAATTGAATCACAAACGATTGCCCCCCATGCCAATCAGGTCTTCCAACTGCTCACCCGACATTTCTCCGGAAAACAGGAAGAGGAACAAATATGGGAATCGTGGCGGGATCGCTATGTCCCTGAGCTCGTCTCCCTCCTCAAGGTCATGCGCATGGAGGCCGCACAAAAAAGTGCAAAAAAAATCTCTGAAATTCGTAAGCTTATTGACCCCCTCTTACCAGAATCCAAACGGGAAGAACCCTTCGCCCGTAAAGCCCTCTGGGCGGTTGCCAGTATCCCGGGTGTAACCAGTGTGCTCAACGGCATGCGACATCCTGTCTATGTCGATGACTCACTAACCATCCTGAAATGGGAACCGCTCTCTCAACCCCGAGCACTATTGGAGACTATTCATACATCCGGGGTTCCCTGATACTAAATCCCATTTTAATTTGAAAATGAAACCAAGTTTCATTATTGCCAACAAACTTTAATATTTGATAAGTTTAATTTATGGAAACAATTGGATCATTACTTGGGCTTGGCGCGATTGCCGGGGTTTTCCCGATTTATCTTGGCATCGTCCTGGCCTTAATAATTGCAAGGGCCATGAGCAGGGCGTGGGAAGGCTATTTAACCGGAATCGCCACCGGGGTACTTGTCTACCTCTTTTTTGACCTCATGCACGAGGCCGTGGAATTCACGGGCGCGACAGATGTCCTATCGTGGGTCGCCTTTCTCGGAAGCTTGCTAATCGGATTTGTGGGACTGGTGCTCATTGAGCAACGCCAGCAGGGTCGGAACCGGACAGAGCCATCCAAGCTATTTCTCCCCTACATGATTGCCCTGGGAATGGGGCTCCATAATTTGGGCGAAGGACTGGCGATCGGCGCCGCCTACATGCAGGGCGAATGGGTCTTAAGCGGGGTCCTCATTTTGGGCTTTGCCCTACATAATGGGACAGAAGGATTTGCCATAATCGGCTCGGCTGGAAAATCAAGGCCAAGCTTCAAAGATATCATTTTGATGGGATTGCTGGCAGGTCTGCCAACTTGTCTGGGAACTTTAATCAGCGGATTCGCGGTATCTCACTACTTTACCATCATGTTTTTTGCGTTAGCTGCGGGCTCGCTGTTATACGTGATCTTTTCTCTAACGACGATTTTCTATACCGCTACCCGACGGGTTCAATCGGCCTATGGGGTCTTCACCGGTATCAGTCTCATGTTCCTCACGGCCATGGTTCTGCAGATTGTCAGCGGCATTCGCACCTAAGGAGACCTACAGGCGGGAGCCTATCCCTCCTGGAAAATCAAGCGGGCAGCAAATTCACTCTCCCTCATTCTAGACAATCCCTCTTTTCTTTTTACACAAGAAAACCGCCAAATTTCTTTTTCCCGGATTAAAATCGACTATCTCGTTTTCCAATATTGACATGCTTTTCTTGTCCGCGTTGGGAATTCTTCATCACGGGTGAAGATTTCTTGGTGCCTCACAATGTCTTTGAACTAATTCTCCCCACATACATGAGGATACTCCTCTGCAAGCTGTGCATAGACTGGCGCGTCTAGTCGAGCCTGCCGCAACGATCTGGCTTTTGACAATTGAAAGAGAGTCATGTTGAAAAGATTCTGAAGATTAGCCTCCTGCAAATTCACCTGAATCAGTGAAGCCTGCTCAACGTTCGCACCCCCTAGATTCGCTTGCTTGAGATTGGCCTGCGCCAAATCAGCGCGACCAAGATTGGCGCTCGCAAGATCCGCCTGCCCCAGGTTTGCTTCTCGCAGCTTACATCCCTCCAAATTGGCCTCAATGAGTTTTGCACGTTGCAAATTAGCCAAAAGAAGATTCGCTTCGGTAAGATTTGCTTCGGTGAGATCTGCCCCTGTTAAGTCCGTTTTAGCGAGATGTGCCCGCTCCAGATTCGCCCGTATAAGTATGACCCCGAGAAGATCCGCGTCACTCACATTCGCATTTTCCAGGTTCGCACCGGTCAAATTTGCTTCAAACAAACTGGACTCAGTCAAATTAGCCCCGGACAATATGGCACCTGAAAGATTCGCGTGATTGAAATTGACATCTTGCAAGTTGGCACCAGCCAAATCGACACAGGATAATTCCAGTCTGGAAAAATTTCCTCCACTCAAATCTATTCGAATGGAAGGATTGGCTTTTCTCCATGCATTCCAGACATTTACACCCGCCTTGATGAGCTTCAATTGCTCTTGATTCGCCATGAGACTCCTTTAATGGCACTAACCGATCCTGATATTGGGTCTGTTGAAAAAAGCCGCCAGCGGCGTTCTCGCGATTTTTCCGTGCTCACCTACTAAGCGTACGCTCCGCGCGCAAAAGCGGCTGCGGCCTTGCTGGATAGACTTTTTTGAACCGACCCGGAGCCTTTGATGAGTGATCTAATCCTGGGCCAATTTGCCCTTGAAAATCTTTATTATTCAACACTCCCATATTCATCATTTTACCTGTGGCTGGCACATCTGTCCCAGAGGTTAGCGTAGAACGGTGATACAAAATTTAACATATCTCTCCTCCTCATATGCGGAAATAGACCCACCCCCGCACCAGTTATCGAATAGGCCAGTTTATCCTAAAACGTCCACGATGGATTCGCAATGCGGCGAGAGAGCCAAACATGAGGAAGACCCAATAGTCCACAGGGCAGGTTATAGGAAAAAGCTTTTTATCGATTCCATAATCGAATCCAATTTCCCCATTCCTCTCCCCACATACGAGGGCCGGCCTGAACCTGGAGCAGACTTCCCTCCTTTGCTGTTCGAACCGTCATGTCGTCCGATCCAAGACTTGCGATGAACCAGATCGCTCCATCGCGATCAGTCCGATATACAGGAAGGCCTCGTTGTTCATACGCATCCAACACCTCAGGAGCTGGATGTCCATACCGGTTATGGGCACCCACCGAAACAACCATTGCTTCAGCTTGAAGGCGATTCACCCATTCACGATGCAGAGAACTTTTCGCTCCATGATGCGGCACTTTCACGATGCGGGCAGAAAGACCATTAGAAACCTGCAGCAATTCATTCAGAGATTGCTGTTCCGCATCGGCCGTGAACAAAAATGAATGCGGTCCGCATTCGAGCCTGGTGACGAGCGATTGATTATTAAGATCCCTTCCACTCGACACTATCCAGGATCCATATTCCTCTATCCCTTGGCGGGAGAAAGGTGCCAGCACCGTCAGAGAGCAAGGTCCCGGGCTGACAATGACAGTTCCAGCTGTGCTTGTCTGTTCCTGAAGTCCGGCAGATTTCACCGCCAAGTGGAGGCGAGAAAAAAAACGTTCCGGACGAGAGATGCCATTATCCCAATAGTGTCCCACCTCAAACGTATCCAACACCCACGGCAATCCACCCACATGATCCCATTGCGGATGCGTGGCAACCACATGATCCAGCCTTCGGATACCCTGATTCCAGAGATAGGGCCCGATGACCGCACGTCCCATATCCAATCGTCGATAGGATGGACCGCCATCGATCAAGACGGTTTGACCGTCAGGTAATTCAATGAGGGTGGCATCTCCTTGTCCTACATCCAGGAACGTGACACGTACCGTTCCCGGATTCCACCCTGTGCGTGGGGACCATCCCCACCACAGCAGAATCGCGAGCAGGATTGTGCCACACCCCCATCGGATCAGCTGTCGATGCCACATAGCCACACCCGCGGCCAGCATTCCCCAAAAGACGATCATCGAACTCATGCTCGGCGATGCGACATACCAGGCCGCTCCGGGAACATGTGAGAGCATCATCACGACCTCCGCGAGCCAGTCAAAGACCCATTGATTCAGACCGGACAAAGGAAGAGTTGCTCCTCCCCCCGCTAAGACGATCATCCCTGACAACAAACCTAGGGGAATCATTAAAGCGCCGACCAGGGGCACAATCACCATATTAGTCAATAACCCCAGCCACGGGATTTGATGAAAGTCATGGGCCACCAAAGGCAACGTGGTCAAGCTGACTGCGAGGGTTATCAGCCAGGCAAGTACAGCCTTACGCCAGAGACCCAGGAGCCATGTCGGTTTTGCTGGTGGGAAGACTGCATCTATTCCGGATAGATTGGATTCTTTTTCCTTACGGGCCTGGGCCACGAGGGCAATTGCAGCAACTGACAGATAGGATAACTGGAAAGAAATATCATGAATGGCCTCCGGATGCGGTAAAACCATAAGAAGCGCGGCTAGGGCTAACGCCGTCACCAGATTGCGTTCCCTTCCCAACCATATGCCGGCACAACACACCACAATCATGATCCATGAGCGAACCGTCGCCATTTCCGCTCCCGCCAGCAAGGTATAAAAGGAGACGGCCGGCAATGTGATCAGGACCGCAAACCGTGTGGCGGTGAGGCGTAACGAAAGTTGTTCCAGCCAAAACGTCGGTAACTGGCACAGGCTCCATCGTGCGCCGGCAAAAATCAACAAGGCCAATAACCCTAAATGAGACCCGGAGATCGAGAGAATATGGACGGTTCCGCTGGCCATAAAGGCATCTCGAATATCCGACTCAATATAACTTTGCTCTCCCAATACCATACCTAGGAACAATCCTAATGCAGGGTTTGTGAGACTGGAGACCGCCGCAGAATGAATCGATTGGCGCCAGCGATCGATCACACCCAATATAAACCCACGGGCAGTCAGCTCTTGGAGGCCATGAATCCTGATGGCTTCCGGGCCTTGCACGGTCGCAACAGCCTGAATTCCTTGCTGTTTTAGATATTGTCCATAATGAAATCCGCCAGGGTTCATGGTTCCATAGGGTTCGCGTACTCGGGCCATAAAGGCGACATGATCACCATAGATTAATGTAAAAGCACCCGGCTCCCGCCAAGTTAGACGGATTCGCCCATAAGCCGTCTGCTCCTCTCCCTGTTTCACCATATGGGTCGCCTCCACCAGCAAAACTAGCCCGTCCGGAGTCTGCCTGACCGGTTCGACAATAGTTCCTTCAAGGAAGATAGGCTGTTCATCCGACTCGGTAACTAGATTCGATTCCCCTTGCGTGGTCGATGCCCAATAAGCATGGCCGATTCCTCCCACCACAAGGGCAAACAGGATGAACCCGGTTTTTCGAGTGAGGCGTCGCTGTTGTTCAAACCAGGTGAGAATGCACCCAAAAATAAAAAGAGCACCCAAAAGTGATAGGGGGAAGAAGGTTAGAAACGGGCCAAACCACAGCCCAGTGAGGTAGGACACTACTCCAAGGAGTATCACCTAGGACAGTGCATAGGGTTAATGAGACTTTTTAGCAAGACCAACGACAGCGGTTGCCATTCTTCCAGATTCCATAACAAAATAGAGGTTATGGTAATCCACTGCCTCGGGAAAACATTGCCCGTAAAAGAATCCAGTATTCAACGCAAACTTATGAAGCTAGTCAGAAACAGACCTTTCCACCTTTTGTGTCTACTTCGGGCTAAATGACAAATTTTTCAGGCAAGGGAACAACCGAAAGATGGAAGAGGAATCCTGATCCTTACTGAATGCAGGACTTCACCACTGCAATTAAATCTTCTGCAATCTCCTGAATGACCTGGTTATCTTGACCTTCAACCATCACTCGCAACAACGGTTCCGTACCGGAATAACGTACAAGAATCCTTCCGGTTCCATTCAGCACCCGCTCTTTGTCCTGAATAGCCTGCTGTAACTGTGGGAGGCTCTGCAGGTCAGGCTTGCGCGGAACGGTGACCCCCACCAACACTTGAGGCGTAGAATGCATACACATGGCAATTTCCGACAATGGTTTTTGAGCCCGCTTCATCAGCTTCAGCATTTGCAAGGCGGAGATCATTCCATCACCGCTCGTATGATAATCCAAAAAGATCATATGGCCGGATTGCTCTCCACCCAGATTAAAATCTTCGGCCACCATTCGCTCCAAGATATATCGATCCCCAACAGCCGTTCGTACCAAATTGATACCAGCTTCTCGCATACAGACCTCAAACCCAAAATTACTCATCACGGTTCCAACAACGGTATTGTGCCGTAATCGGCCTAGCCTTTTAAGGTCAAGAGCAAAAGCCGCCAAGGCATGATCTCCATCGACCACCTGTCCCTTCTCACAGACAAACAAAGCCCGATCCGCATCTCCGTCCAGGGCAATACCGAGGTCGGCCTTCCGGTCTCGAACCATCTGCTGTAATCGTTCCGGGTGCACCGCGCCACACCCGTCATTAATATTGAGACCGTCAGGTTCATTGCCCATCACCCAGACCTTCGCGCCTAATTCATGAATGACCTTTGGGAAAACGTGATACGCTGCTCCATGGGCACAATCCAAAACAATTCGCATATTCTGAAAATCCATTTCACGGGGAAGCGAGCGCTTGACGAACTCAATATATCGTCCTTCAGCATCATCAATGCGATAGGCTTTCCCGATGGCCTCAGCAGTCGGTCGAATATGCTCGATTTCATTGGAAAGAATAAGATTCTCAATACGATGTTCCAGTTCATCCGGCAATTTCATTCCGTCATTTGAAAAAAATTTTATGCCATTATCCTGATAGGGATTGTGAGAAGCAGAAATCATCACTCCGGCATCCGCTCTCAAGCTACGGGTCATGAACGCAATTGCCGGGGTCGGTAAGGGTCCGACTAATAAAACATCCACACCCATAGAGCACAGTCCGGCAGTTAAGGCAGACTCCAGCATATACCCGGACACACGAGTATCTTTGCCGATGATGATTTTATGTCGTCCCTCACGTTTCCTAAAAACATGGGCCGCCGCCCGTCCTAATTTCATAGCCATTTCGCTAGTCATCGGATCCAGGTTCGCGACCCCACGCACCCCATCCGTACCGAATAGTTTTCCCATGTGATTCCCTTTTTTAATAATGAGCTCAGACCATAAATCGAATTGTGTAGCGAAAAATATATTTTGTCGCACCGCTCATAAGTGGTGCATCACAGGTCTGCAAGACAATTCAAAAATTTCGGTCCGAGCACTGTCGTAAACCGGACAAAGCGGTGAAAAAGCCGCGGAGAGAGATCTTACCACCGACTCTATTACTTGTCGCACAATTTCTGTAAAGCTTGAGCCACCTGAATAGCATCGTGCATAGCTCCCACCTCATGAACTCGTACAATATGTGCCCCCTGCCAGACAGCAGCCGCCACCGCAGCGGCATTCCCGAACTCCCGCTTACCAACCGGCTTTCCCGTTAATGTGCCTATGAAGGCCTTCCGTGACACCCCTATTAAAATAGGGTATCCCATTGGAAGGAATTTCCCAATGTTACGAAGAATTTCTAGATTATGATCAAGGGTTTTCCCAAACCCGATTCCCGGATCAACCATAATATGATCTGCCGGAATCCCCACCGATCGAGCCATGGAGATCCGTTCAGATAAAAAGTCTTTAATTTCAACAACGACATCTTTGTATTGTGGGGCATGCTGCATATTTAGACTATGCCCTTGCCGGTGCATGAGGACCACCCCCGCTCCGGTTTCTTGAATTAATTGAGCCATTTGTGGATCATCTTGAAGAGCGCTCACATCATTGATGATATCGGCCCCTAGATCCAATGCGGTTCGAGCCACAGCTGCTTTGCGAGTATCAATAGAAATAGGGATATTGGTGAGTTTTCTCAACACCCTCAGAATGGGAGCAATGCGCCTTATTTCCTCATCCCTGTCCACATATGACGCTCCTGGCCTCGTCGATTCCCCTCCGATATCAATCAAGTCCGCTCCCTCGGCAATCATCTGTTGTGCCCGTTCAATGGCTGTCTCAGGTTTAAGGCAATGTCCAGCCTCAGAAAAAGAATCCGGGGTTACGTTCAAGATACCCATGATTAAGACCTTTGGCCCAATGGGCATCATCTTTTCCCGGCATCGGATCGTAGGAGAAGTTGGCCCTGAGACAGCTGCGGGTTTCATGCGCTTATGCCGTTAACCAACTCATGGTCATGGTGGGTTTTAACCATCAAATAGGGCGTTCCATCTTATCAATTTCAACGAATTGATTGATTAGAAAAGCCAGCGAATGGACAAAAAAGAATAGTGGGGAGGTAACGTTTGGTAGATAATTTTTTAAGGTGAAGGTCTCATTATAGTTGGGAGCCCGATTAACATGCTCTAGACCCACGGTGGAAAAAAAACATGATCTCAATGAAAACAAGGGGTTGAATCTATTGAGGGTTTCATAACAAAAGGGGATGGGTGGAAATTAAAACAGCTCAGCCCGGAAAGAGAATTGTCTGGCTATTCTGAATGAGGGAAAAACCAGGAAATCTCGTTACACGGCCGCAGCCTGCTCAAGGGAAGATGACTGTTGAACAATTTTTTCAATTTCAATGCCGTCTAATACCTCTTTCTCCAACAACGCTTCCGCAATGGCCCGTAATGTATGTATGTGTTCAGTTAGCATCCTGGTCGTTCGTTCATAAGATTCGACCACAAGCCGTTTGACTTCCTTGTCAATTTCTAAAGCCACTTGATCACTAAAATCTCGACGCGAACCAAAATCACGCCCCAAGAAAACTTCTTCGTCTTTTTTTCCAAATGTCAGGGGACCCAATTTTTCACTCATACCCCATTCGCAAACCATTTTTCTCGCCAAATCAGTGGCCCGCTCAATATCATTCCCAGCCCCGGTCGTCACGCTTTTAAAGATCAATTCCTCTGCCACGCGCCCGCCAAACAAAATAGAAAGTGTATTGTACAAGAATTCCTTCGAGTAACTATGTCGGTCATCGATGGGCAATTGCATCGTCATGCCCAATGCCCGTCCCCGAGGGATAATGGTGACCTTATGAACCGGATCCGTTCCTGGTAAGAGTTTCGCCATCAAAGCATGACCGGCCTCATGAAATGCCGTCGTGCGCTTTTCCTCCTCAGTCAGAACCATGCTCTTACGCTCGACACCCATTAATACCTTATCTTTGGCATTTTCAAAATCTATCTGATCAACAGTTTTTTTATCCAGGCGAGCAGCCCACAAGGCCGCTTCGTTTACCAGGTTTTCCAAATCAGCCCCTGAAAATCCTGGAGTCCCTCTGGCAATTTGTTCCAAATCCACATCCGACGACACAGGGACTTTTTTAGTATGAACCTTTAGAATTTCCCCTCTCCCTCGAACGTCGGGACGATTCACGACAACTTGACGATCAAACCGGCCTGGTCGTAACAGGGCGGGATCCAGCACATCAGGTCTATTGGTGGCCGCAATCAGGATCACGCCTTCCGTGGTATCAAACCCATCCATTTCAACTAATAATTGATTTAGTGTCTGTTCCCGTTCATCATGCCCTCCCCCAAGACCTGCCCCGCGCAATCGGCCTACCGCATCGATTTCATCAATAAAAATGATACAAGGCGCATGTTTTTTCCCCTGCTCGAAGAGATCTCTAACACGGGAAGCTCCAACTCCGACAAACATTTCTACAAAATCCGATCCACTAATGCTGAAAAACGGCACACCAGCCTCTCCAGCAATCGCTTTTGCTAACAAGGTTTTTCCTGTCCCGGGAGGCCCAACAATCAAGACTCCCTTAGGAATACGCCCACCCAATTTTTGGAATTTGGCAGGGTCTTTCAGAAAATCAATGATTTCGACCACTTCCTCTTTTGCCTCATCCACCCCGGCGACATCCGCAAACGTGATTTTTTTCTTCTCTTCGGTTAGGAGGCGGGCACGGCTTTTTCCAAATGACAGAGCCCGGTTGCCGCCCATTTGCATCTGACGCATCAGGAAAAACCACAATCCCAAAAAGAGGACAAACGGTCCCCATGAGAGCAGGAAGGTGATGTACCAGGGATTATCTTCAGGTGGTTTGGCTTCAATTTGTACGGATTTTTCCTGGAGGACCTTAACAAGGTCTGGATACTCAACCGAATAGGTTTGGATCCGGGTACCATCTTTCAAAATCGCACTGATATTGTTGTTCTTGATAATAACTCGTTCAACATCTCCTTTTTCCAAGTGAGCCATGAAATCGCTAAAGATGACCGGATCTTCAGGGTGCTGGTTGGGCACCGTAAAGAGGTTGAACAACAAAATCATGAACAAACACACAAACACCCAAAACAGTAAGTTTTTCACCCGAGAATTCATACCGAGGGTAACCCCCTTAGCAATTCAAATGTCATAAAGAGCCGTACCGTTGAGCCATTAGCCTAACCAATTGATTCTATCACGCACTTTTTAGAACTGACAACCGCATCAAGACTGCGAGTCTTCTCGAACCAACTTCGGGTCGAGTTTAGCCAGGTAAGGAAGATTTCGATATTTTTGCTTGAAATCCAGCCCATATCCCACAACATAGGTCGAAGGCACTTCAAACCCTACATACCGCAAATCAACTTCCACCTTTCGATTGGCAGGCTTACTAATTAACGCGCAGACTGCCACAGAGGCTGGCTTCTTCTTCATCAATGTTTTGACTAAAAACTGGGCAGTCAATCCAGAGTCCACGATATCTTCTACCAGCAACACATGGCGATTATTGATCTTTTCGGTTAACTCTGACCACACTTTCACCTTTTTGGCCGAACTACCGATGGTTTTATGACTTTTGGCAATCAAAAAATCAATCTGAATCGGCAATCGTATGACTCGAACCAGGTCGGCAAAAAACACATAGGCCCCTTTGAGGACCCCGACAACCAAAAGATCCTTGTCTTGATAATCCTGAGAAATTTGCTTTCCCAGGTCCTTAATGCGCGCCCTCATGGCTTCTTGTGTAACCAGTGGTTTTCCAAAGATTTGATCCATAGAGACTTCCATATTACATGATCATCCTGGCCATAAGGGCCGAGGTCGTGGATGATGAAACCTGGAAACGTTCATCCGCTCGCAATCCACCAACCCAGACAATTCCCTCAGGCGCAACCAATAGAGGTACCTTGTTTCGCTTGGAACGGGGTAATTTAAGATCCGAAAAAAAATCCTGGATTTTTTTTTGTCGGCCACCAAGTCCCTTAGGGCAAAAAATATCTCCGGGCCTCCAACTTCGCAATATTAATTCAGGAGTAAATCTCGCCGGATCAAGGTAAATCTCTGAGTGGTGTGCCTGACGATTCATTACTGAAGATGATTGTGTTGAAATCGAAAAACGGTGCCCCGTGGGGTACCAAAGCACCTCACCAGGGATGGATAAAGGCATCACACTCATCCCGGAAGAGTCCCTTCCAGGTTTTTGCATTTCCTCACAGGAGCAAATCACCAGACGATCATATTCCTGTCCAACCCTCACGCCTTTATATACGATCGTCCAACCAGACTGCCCATGCTCTAACCGATCTAATACCCGTTCCACCAAATCAAACCTCGGGCTCTGCTGGTGTCCCGCAATGATCTGAAGACTCTGGCGGACCACTCTCCGACGAATAGGTAACGGTACGTTTAAAAGCGCCATACGGTCAAATTGCCGTTCTCCCATGGTGTCCGTCACACACGTGCGGTGGAACGCCTCATCCGTTAATGTCTCCAGGTATGCATGATCATCCCGAAGAATATGTGCCTGCCGGGTCAACACATTCACAATCCCCGGCGAATACTGTTTCAATTGAGGAATCAGGTGCTGACGAATGCGATTCCGAAGGTACACCGATTGAACATTGGTGGAATCTAATCTCGATTCCTCCTGCCTCTCCTCCAGATACGCCACAATTTCACTTCGATGGATATCAAGCAATGGACGAACGACATACATTCCTCGCCTGGGAGGGATGCCCCCTAATCCACCGGTTCCACACCCACGTAGCATCCACATAAGAACCGTCTCGGCTTGATCGTCTGCCGTATGCCCAAGCGCTAACTTTGTCGCTTTCCGGTCAAGGACCATTTGCTCTAATGCCCGGTACCGCGCTCTTCGGGCATATTCCTGGAGTGATTCCTTCTTCAATTTTACATCGTATTTATTCAGATGGAGCCGGCGGACGAGGACGGGCACTCCAAATCTCTCACCTAACGCCTCCACGAACTTCGCATCCCCTTCACTTTCGGCTCCGCGAAATCCATGGTCCACATGACCGATACAGATGTCCCAATGCCACCGGGTGCGCAACTCCACCAAACACCGAAAAAGGGCTATAGAATCAGGGCCACCGGAAACCGCCACCACGATCCGATCTCTTGACGCGAATAATCCCTTTGCCCGAATAGCCTGGTCAACCTTTCGTTCCATTCCAATGACAGGAGCGAGACGACTCATCTATACCTTTTCTCCCTGAACGACCGCAGGAATTCGGGGCCCTTCTGAATAGTTCCGCAAGATCTCCCTGGCTCGCTGGCCATCCTGTGCCATTTGACTCACGAGATCCTGGGAATTGGCAAACACCATATCCCCCCTCACTCTTTCAATAAAATGCACTGAAATGTTTTCTCCATAAAGCTGAAGAGTCTTATCAAACATGTGCACTTCCAATAAACGTTCCTCTTCGGAAAACGTCGGCCGCGTGCCGATATAGGCAATGGAATCCAGGCATTCCCCTTTCAACACTGTCAGGGTGGCATAGACACCATCCGCAGGAAGAACACGATGTCCGGGGAGTCGAAGATTGGCCGTCGGCCATCCAAACTGTTTCCCTCGCTTTTCGCCCGGAATCACAATCCCCTCTAACATATAGGGGCGCCCCAAACATTGCGCACCCTGCCCCACGTCTCCAAGGGTCAGGCATTGACGAATGCGCGTCGAACTCACCACCTTCTGTCCCACAATGACGGGCGCTATCGGCTCAACGGAAAAATCGGCTTGTGTCCCTAATGCAACCAGATCCTTCACGCCTCCACTTCTTCCCTTACCGAATACAAAATTTTCTCCAACAAACAGCTTTCGAATCCCAAGCCCGTCACGGAGAACCTGACGAACAAACTCCTCCGGCCTCAGGCCGGCTAACTCCCTGGTGAAAGGGAGAATCACCAGCTCCCCGACCCCTAGACGATCAAAGAACGCTATCTTTTCCTTATCATCAGATAAAAATTTATGGACAGATCCGGGACGCAACACCTCCACAGGATGCGGAGCGAAGGACAGGACCATTGGATATCCTTTGATCTGCCGGGCGCAATCCACGACAACCTGTACAAGAGCACGGTGTCCCAAATGCTGGCCATCAAAATTGCCAATGGTGAGAACAGGCCAGGAAGCGGGACGAACCGCCGGTAATCCTCGGGAAATTTTCATACACCGTCACGGGTGAGGAGACATGCAGCCTCTTTGGCAAAATACGTGAGGATCAGATCCGCCCCTGCGCGTTTAATCGCGAGTAAACTTTCCATCATCACCGAAGCTTCATTGACCCAGCCTAACTGCGCACCGGCCTTGATCATGCTGTATTCCCCACTTACTTGATACGCGGCCACGGGAACAGCCGCAAGTTCGCGAACTCGGCGCAGAATATCCAAATAAAACAAGGCTGGCTTCACCATCACAATATCGGCCCCCTCCTGAATGTCCAGCTCCACCTCACGCAACGCTTCCCTCGCATTGGCTGCATCCATTTGGTAGGACCGTCGGTCCCCAAAGGATGGGCTCGAAAAGGCCGCATCACGAAACGGGGCATACAACGCCGAAGCATACTTGGCAGAATAGGCCATAATGGGCATTTCAGAAAATCCCTGTTGGTCCAATGCCTGTCGAATCGCGGCAACCCGGCCATCCATCATATCGGAAGGAGCAACCATATCCACTCCCGCTTCCACATGACTCAGCGCCATTGCCTGAAGGCACTCCAGCGTTTCATCATTGAGAATCCGGCCGTCTCGAACAATGCCGCAATGACCATGCGAAGTATATTCATCAATGCACACATCGGTGATCACTATTAAATCGGGCAAATGGTCCTTCAGCGCCCGGACTGCCCGCTGAACAACCCCATCCTTCTCATAGGCGGAAGATCCACGCTCGTCTTTGTGTTCGGGAATCCCAAATAAGATGACGGCTGGAACCCCTGACTCCCAGGCAGCTTTGGCTTCCTGAACGACCCGATCCACAGACCACCGCCATTGGCCAGGCATCGAGGCGATCGGTTCTTGCTTGTTCTTTCCAAAGGTCACAAATAAGGGATAGATAAAATCAGCCGGATTCAGCTGCGTCTCCCTGACCATGCGCCGAAGCGAGTCATGTTGCCGCAAACGACGTAAACGATGAACGGGAAATCCCATACTCGTCCTTACTTTCGAGGAAGATTTGTTAAAAAGACCACTAGATCCCGAACAGAAATCATCCCCACCATGGCTCCAGCCTGGGTAACGCCCAGGTGCCGAATATGTTCTTTAGCCATTAGATCATTTGCATCCAACAGGGTTCGATCGGCCTCGATGCTGACAATCGGAGCGGACATAATTTTTTCGACCGTCGTCCGCATCGGGTCCGCACCCGCGGCGACCACCCTTCGAACCAGATCCGTATCAGTTAAAATGCCGATAATTTCCTCTCCACTGGTCACAATCACACTTCCGATTCCATTATCCCGCATCATTTCTGCAGCGGTCTTGACTAAAATATCCCGGTCAACTTTGACAATTTTGTCTACAGGGACCATACAAGATTTTACAGGAACCATGACGCTACTCCTCCCATCAATCGGTTAACAGAACGTGGTGTCTAAAACTTCCTTCACCATAGAATATTTATGAAGACGATACCAATCGCATATCCTTTGGATTTTGCCGGGCGTGAATGATCATGGCATCGACCAACGCCGGAACCGTACTCTCCAATGCCATGACATCCACCGACAGCCCTTCTTCCTGAACGGTTTGAGCGGTGATCGGGCCAATGACGGCCACAATCAAATGCCGTGTTAATTCCTGCAATTCCTGGCGGTTCTCAAACAACTGACAAAAATTTTTCACTGTTGAAGAACTGGTAAAGGTCACATACTGAATTTCCCTGTTGCGCAGTCGATCACGAAGAGGGCCCATATCGACGACAGGAGGAAGGGCTTGGTACGCATGGACCACATGCACGGTGGCTCCCATGGCCTTCAACTGTTCAGGAAGAACCTCGCGTGCCACTTTGGCTCGAGGAATCAAAATCCGTTGACTGGCGACCCCTACCCCGCCGAGGGCCTGCAAAATCCCCTCTGCCTGAAAATCTTGAGGAACCAGATCCGAGGCAATCCCCCAGCGAGCAGCCTCTTCCCGGGTTCGAGGACCAATACAACACACACGGATTCCGGCCAAGCTCCGCACATCTTTGTGATGAAACCAGAGACGTTCCATGAAGGATTGCACGCCATTCACACTCGTGAAAATCACCCAGTCGTATGTCGAAATCGCGGCAATCGCCTCATCCACAGGAGTCCAGCTATCAGGAGGATGAATCTCCAACGTAGGACATTCCACCGGCTCCGCACCCTGTGCCGCCAGCAAATTTGAAAGAGCCGGCGCCTGGGCACGTGGCCTGGTCACTAAAACCCCTTGTCCAAACAGAGGACGGGACTCATGCCAGTTCAGTCGTTCACGTAACCGAACGACTTCACCCACAACAATCACTGATGGCGGACTCATGTCTGCCTGGGAGGCTAATTTCACAATGTCGGATAACATTCCCACCACTGTTCGTTGACGAGCATAGGTGCCCCATCGAATCACCGCCACGGGAGTCGTCGCAGGCTTGCCTTCTTGAATGAGCCGTTCCACAATCTGCGGAAGATTTTTCATGCCCATTAAAAAGACAAGTGTCCCTTCAGCCGAGGCGAAACGCGGCCATTCCATTGCACTCGATGGTTTGGTCGGATCTTCATGCCCGGTCACAAATGCAACCGTCGAGGCGAGGGTCCGGTGTGTCACGGGAATGCCGGCATAAGCCGGCACCGCCACGGCAGCCGTTACTCCAGGGACGACTTCAAATGGGATCTCAGCGTCAGCAATTGCTTCGGCTTCTTCACCTCCACGGCCAAACACAAAAGGATCCCCCCCCTTGAGGCGCACGACACACTTACCTTCTCGAGCTTTGGTAACCAACAAGGCGTGAATCTCCGCCTGATTCCGATAGGCACCACGCCCTTTTCTGCCGACATAAATACACTCGGCGTGAGAAGGGGCAAATTTCAACAATTCTGGATTAGCCAAGTGGTCGTAGAGCACCACATCAGCCTGCTCGAGACACTCTTTCCCTCGAAGGGTCAGCAACTTGGCATCGCCGGGCCCGGCTCCAACCAAAAACACCCGACCATGAATGACAACTGACTTGGTCATGCCATCCCATAAATTTCCTGGAGAATGGGCTGCGCCCCACCGTCCAACAATTGTCCAGCCACCTGCATGCCAATTGATTCGGCTTCCCCCGCCGGGCCCGATACCACTTGACGAATATATCGTTTTCCATCAAGGCTTGTGACCAACCCATCCAGAGTCAGGGTGTCCCCTAGGAGGGTCGCATACCCTGCAATGGGAACCTGACATCCGCCTTCCAACCCTGCAAGCAAGGCCCGTTCGGCAGTGACCGCAATCCGAGTTGGACGATGTTCAAACTGTGCGACCAGATCCCGAATCCACGAATCATCTTTCCGTCCTTCCAGACCCAAGGAACCTTGGCCAATTGCCGGCAGACTCACATCCACGGACAAATACTCCGTCACTTCCTGGTCCCATCCTAAGCGCTTGAGCCCTGAGGCGGCCAGAATAATAGCATCATACTGACCCTCACGAACCTTGCGTAGTCGCGTATCAACATTCCCACGCAACATCGCAATCTCAAGATCCGGACGAGCATGTAACAACTGCGCCTGTCTTCGCAAACTACTGGTTCCGACTCGTGCACCGATCGGCAATGTCGCCAAAGTATGGCCTTCACGGGCAATCAACGCATCCCTGGGATCCTCCCGCTCGGGAACACAAATAATCCCCAATCCTTCAGGCAATTCTGACGGTACGTCTTTCATGCTGTGCACGGCCAGATCAATATCTCGTCGGAGCAGCGCTTCTTCAATTTCTTTGACAAACAGCCCTTTTCCTCCAATTTTGGCCAACGGCACATCTTGAATCTTATCTCCGCTGGTTTGAATGCGCTTCAAAATGACAGAAGTATCCGGCGCAAGGGCTTTGAGCTGCGCTTGCACCCATTCGGCTTGCCATATGGCCAATTGGCTTCCCCGCGTTCCGACAATGAGCGTAGACCGCATACGACCCTTCCCCTGATTCATATGCCATCCTTGTGTGGAAGGGGCTCCTCGCTGATGCCATCACCTGTCTCATCTTCCAGGAGTGGGATCTCTCCGGAGTGAATCTCCCGCTCGCGAAGTTCAAAAAACCGGCGGGCGGCTTCAATAAACGCAAAGCCATTTTGAGATTGCGCTTCCGACTTTAAGGTCACGACCGGGCCATGGAGTAATTTATTCACAATCGCCGAGGCAAGCCCTTCGATAGCAGCTCGGTCCTTTGGTGACAATTCTCCCAGACGACCGAAGACTTTCTCTAACTCGCCTTGTTTGATCTCTTCCGCTTTTTTTCTCAAGGCTACAATAGTGGGCGTGGCTTCCAAGCCACGAACCCAGGCCACCATACTTCCGACTTCTTCCCTCACCATATGCTCGGCGGTTTCGGCTTCTTTCAATCGTTCTTCCTGATTATGTCCCACATGAGCTTTGAGATCATCAATGTCAAACACATAGGCGTTATCAACATCCTTGACGGCCGGATCAATATTTCGAGGCACCGTGATATCAATCAAAAACATGGGACGGTTCATTCGATGATATACCGCCATTTCGATATCATCCTTGGTAATGACATAGTGGGGAGCACCCGTGGCGCAAATCACAATATCCACCTTGGGTAACGTGCTTCGAAGCTGTTCATAGGGAACCGCCTGTCCATGAAAGCGCTCGGCCAATGTGAACGCACGATGATGATTACGATTGGTAATAAGAACCTCTTTCACACCCTGATTCACCAAGTGTTGCGCCGCCAACTTTCCCATCTCCCCTGCACCGACTAACAAGACGACTCGTTGCTTCAGATTTGAAAAAACTTTTTTGGCTAATTCCACAGCGGCATAGCTGACAGAAACCGCATATTCCCCGATCCGCGTTTTCGTCCGGACACTTTTTCCCACTGAAATCGCTTTTTTAACGACCTTATTAAGAATGACCCCGGACGAACGATGGGTCAAAGCGAGCTCATAGGCTTCCTTGACCTGTCCAAGGACCTGAGGTTCTCCCACGACCATGGAATCTAAACTAGCCGATACCCGAAATAAATGCGCAATGGCGTCATCATCGCTATATCGATACAGATGAGGGAGTAAATCCTCAGAAGATAAGGAGAAATGGGTTGAGACCAAAAAATCCTCCAATTGACGAAAACCCCATTCTCCCTTTTCCACGACGGCATATACCTCAACACGGTTGCAGGTCCCCAGATACATGGCTTCTTTAATTTCGGAATACGCCATGAGCCGACCCAACGCCTCTCCCATCCGGCTATCCTGAATGGCCAGTAATTCACGCAGTTCAACGGAAGCCGTCCGATGATTGAGGCCTAAAACGATAATATTCATAACGGGGACATCGGTTGAGGACTTTTGATAAGGATGCCGACAAAAGTCAAAATTACTCCGGCGAATCCCACAATGGTTAGATAAGCGGCTTTTTTAGCCCTCCAGCCGGCCGTCACCCTTCCCAGCAGGACCGCGAAATAAAAGAACCAGGTAATTAACGCCCAAATTTGCTCGGAGTTCCAACTCAAATACGATCCAATCGTTAATTGGGCTGAAACGGCCCCTGTCAGAATTCCTAAGGTCAATAAGGGAAACCCAAAAAGGATAGATCGTTGATTGAGAGAATCTAAAAAGTCCAGCGGTGGGAGCTTGAAAGCTAGCACATTAAATTGTTTGGACTTCAAAAGACGCTCCTGCATCACATACATGAGCCCGGCCACAAAGGCCACAGCAAATCCGATGGTACCCAGGATACTCAGGGTTACATGCACCCATACCGTCTGAAAGACCGGGGCAATGGTATCAGCTGACTGAGGGGCCAGTGTTGCCGAAACGAGAGACAGAAAGGCCAGCGGAAGAATAAAGGCGCCCAACACTTCTAATCCCCTTTTCAGACCAACGACCAAAAAAACCAGCACTAACCCCCAGGCGAAAAAGGACATCGCGTCCTTAAATGTCATAATAGGGACATGCCCCGTCGATACCATAGCCATGATGAGTGCCGAGGTATGAGCAACAAACCCCAAACCTGTGGCCACAAGGGAAATTTTTGAGATGGCATCGGAACGGTGCCAGAGATATAAAAGAAAAAGGAGGGTGCCTCCGAAATAAAGGCCCATGGTGAGATATGGCAGTAATTCAGACATTGAACAACCTAGTAAAGAAACATACACAGTGAGCCATGTCGAGTATAGAACTGCATATAGAGAAGGTCAAGAAAATCAATGAGTTACCAGCATTCATTGGTTAACCACAATAGGAAAATCACACCGCGTATCCGCTCATACAGTACCTGCAGTAGTTCCACCACAAACATTTAAAGCTTGACCGGTTATTGCACTGGCCGCATGTGAGCAAAGATACAGGACGAGACTGGCCACTTCCTCGGCTTCCGCCATTCTTTTAATCGGAATCATACTAATCGCGGATTCACGAAATTCATCCGGTGAAACCCCAAGGCTGGCGGCAGTTTCTTCGATTCCCTTTCTGGCCATGGCAGTATCCACCCAGGTGGGGCAAATGGCGTTCACGGTTATGCCCTGAGAGGCGACTTCCAGCGCCAGAGCTTTAGTGAACCCTAAAATGCCATGCTTGGCTGTGCAATAGGCTAAATACCCTGCCACGCCAAATCGCCCCAAGACGGAGGAAATATTAACGATACGTCCATAATGGTGGGGAAGCATATGTGGAATAGCGAGTTTCGAAACCAAGTAGCTGCCTGTTAAATTCACCTGAAGAATATTCTGCCACTTGGAATCATCCGGATCATGAATCGACGTTTGACCTGATGCTCCTGCGTTATTAACAAGAATGTCCAGCCTGCCAAACTTTTGGATCACCCTCTTCATGGTATGCTCAACATCAACCCGTCGGGTTACATCGCATGGTATCGAAAGCACGTCTCCGCCAGCTTGAACGAGATCGTCTGCTGTGCCCTCTAATTCTTCCACACGTCTTCCACAAATAGCGACTCCCGCCTGTTGCCTCACCAAGGCCATGGCAATGGTTCGTCCAATGCCCTCTCCCCCTCCCGTAACCAGAGCCACCTGACCTTGAAAACTATGGGTGTCACCCATCCTTCATATCCTTATCATTTGCCAATTGAATCAGGAGGCGGGTACGACTGGAACCTCCTGGACAATGGCAAGCTCAGGCAGTACCATCTCCAACCTTGCCCTGCGTCATCTTCCATCAATAAACCATGACCGGAACCCTTTACATTGTCAGCACGCCAATCGGCAATCTGGAAGATATGACCTTCCGGGCCATCCGCATCCTCCAGGAGGTAGCCATTATTGCGGCCGAGGACACACGTCGCACCCAAAAACTCTGCACCCATTATCACATCGGCACGCCACTCACCAGTTATCACGATTTCAACAAGGAGGAAAAAACCGACATTCTCCTCCATCGGCTCCAGGAAGGAAATTCCGTTGCCTTGGTTTGCGATGCGGGCACTCCTCTTATTTCTGATCCTGGGTTTTATCTGGTTCGCCAGGCAATCAGGTCAAATATTCCACTTATCCCTATTCCAGGACCATCTTCCGTTCTTACGGCATTATGCGTGTCAGGTTTGGCAACAGATCGATTTATTTTTGAGGGATTTGTGCCCAGAAAACCAGGGGCCAGAGAAAAATTTTTTCAAAATCTAAAAGAAGAAAAAGGTACCATTATTGTTTTTGAAACCCAGCATCGGATTCTTAAAACATTACAAGTCATCACTACCGTCATGGGAAACAGACACATCGTACTGACACGGGAATTGACAAAACTCAACGAAGAAATTCTACGGGGAGAAATTGAAGAAGTGGTTCAACAGTTAAAAGGCAAATCGATTAAAGGAGAAATAACACTTTTAATTCAAGGGTTACCTCAAAGGAGTAAAAGGCAATTGGAACCATTAACCGAACATTCCAGCTCGACCCCCATCACACACTTACCTTCTGAATAACCACACGGTAATAATGGTCAACTTTTTCTTGTTCAAGAATCTGGTGACCCTCATTGGTAATGCTTTGCGGGACATTTCGAATCGGTTCGCCTTCATCCAACAGGACCCTCAACCGATCTCCGCTTTCTAAAGACTCCAGCTTTAGCTTTGTCTTCACAAAGTTGTAGGGACAAATTACACCTCGAAGATCCAATTCCTCCATGCGCTCTCAATCTTCTCCCGCCGCCGGCTTATTAATACATAAAACTATTTACCTACTTCATTTATTCCTAAATATTTTCATAGTCAAAATAACAAAAGAGCGTGCCGGATTTTGACCGGCACGCTCTTTTCAACTACAAAAATGGCTTGTAAACAGAAACCTATTGAACGGTACCCTTGTTAAAGTTCTTGCGATCATCGCCATAATCAGTGGCGATAGTTTTATCTGTCCGCTCATTGACTGTTGTCGGCTGGGGGGCACATTGCCAGCAAGGCGCAGCGCCAGTCACTATACCAACTTCGCTGGTAATTCCTGACTTGACTTCCCCTGGCTGCACTGAACCGTCTGGGATTCCAGTGTAAGAGCCACTCTTTACAGTAAGACCTCTTGCCCCATAGGGATCTGGCTTTTGACCAAACCCGCCACCAAAGTCTGGGTTATCGGCCCCACCTAGTAATTGGGACCCGGTCAACACATACACATCACGGACCAACTTTCTCCCGGTTCCAAACTTTTGATCCTCGGAAGTTTCATTCGCTGCCTGGATCGTGACGTAATCACCCTTATTAATAGCCTTAAGGTTTGCCATGTTGGTTTTACCGTCAAAATACAACTCTTTTAAATTTAAGGCACCACGAAGGGTTTGCCGTTCATCGTGGGAACTTCCTCCCATATCGAGCCACAGCCTTCCCCCTGCGTAATCAATACCGACAACTTCCCCTTGAATCGTTTCATCTGCTGAGAGGTACCGCAACATGTCGTCTTGGTCCATCACTCGTGACCTGTCGCCTACACCCTGAGAGTCTCCGACACCAGTCCCATACCCTACATGCTGAGGTGGACGCTCTTGCGCCACCGCCACGCTCACCGAGCCTGCAAAAATCATTGCTAATCCAAAATACCCTACCTTCCGCATGTGGCTCCTCCTTGGAAGTGTGAGTGAATAATCAAAAAAAACGAACGAATTCAAATATACGATTTTATTTCATGATCAAGGGCACCAACTATAGTCAAGGCGGTAGCCCCTGTCAAGTCAATTCTTGGCTTTCCATCATGGATCAACATACCCGAAATTTCACTTAAAGACTTACACTGTTTTTCCCATTTTTTCTCAATTTTAATTAAAGCCAGTAATGGTGCCCGGAGGGAGGGTCGAACTCCCACTCTCGTGAAAGAACCGGATTTTGAGTCCGGCGCGTCTGCCAGTTCCGCCATCCGGGCAAGTCCATTTCACTTGCGATATCTACCATGAACCTCTATGCAGGTCAAACAGGAAATGCTGATCCCCTTCTCCAATAAATAAACCATAGCGGGGCATTCTCATTTCTTCATAGGTAATCGCTGTCCCATATTTTATGCAATGGAACCCAGCGCAAATTTTTTACCCCATTTTCGAAATAATGTTTCCTTGAGGATGCGATGGTCGGGCAGCATCAACCGTGGATCACCTTTTAATATTTCTCCTGCCATTTGTTTCGCTTTTATTAGTAACACGGTATCTCGGGCCAAATCCGCCACACGAAAATCCATTTCCCCCCATTGCTTGACCCCTAAGACATGCCCAGGCCCACGAATATTCAAGTCTTCTTCCGCCAGTGCAAAGCCGTCTTCACATTGCGCAAACACCCCAAGGCGTCGCCTCGCGATGGAAGGAGAAAACGTATCCCCCTGGGAACTCCTCCCGATCTTATCGAGTGACAATCGACTGGATTCAAGCTTTAAGGGTATTTGCTGGGAATAGGGAGGAATTTTCCCCAAGCCATGAATCAACACGCAATAGCCTTGATAAAGACCTCGTCCGACCCGGCCGCGCAATTGATGCAATTGCGCCAACCCAAACCGTTCCGCATGTTCAATGAGCATGACCGTGGCATTATGAACATCCAAGCCGACCTCGACAACAGTAGTGGCCACTAATACATCAATCTCTTTCTTTTTAAACTGGGCCATGACCACTTGTTTTTCGCGGGATGGCAATCGGCCATGCAGCAAACCGATGCGAAATGGAGCACATTCTTCCCGTAATTGCTCGGCAGCCTCAATGGCTGCCTGCAAATCAATTTTTTCTGATGGTTCAACGAGCGGATACACCACATAAGCCTGCCGCCCCGCTTCTAATTCCTTTCGCATCAAATGATGCGCGTCTTTCCGTTGGCCGGTGGGGAACAGCATCGTCTTTACGGGTTTTTTCCCTGGAGGAAACTGATCAATCACCGATACATCCAAATCCCCATAAAGCGTCATTGCCAAGGTCCTGGGAATAGGCGTGGCGGTCATCACCAACACATCGGGATGCCATGGCGCTTTCCCACGAAGCTGCGCGCGCTGCAGCACACCGAATTTGTGTTGCTCATCCACAATCACCAACCCGAGCTTGGCAAAGTGCACATCCGGCTGTAACAACGCGTGTGTACCCACCACCACCTGCACCTGACCTGACTGCATTCCGGCAAGTATCTTTCCGCGCTCGCGTCCGGTCTGCCCGCCTTTCAACAAAAGGCACCGGACACCCAGAGCCTCAAATAGGGGAAGCAACGACAAATAGTGCTGTTCGCTCAACACTTCCGTGGGAGCCATCAGGGCAGCTTGATATCCGGACCCACAGGCCATCACGATGGCATAAAGAGCCACGACGGTCTTCCCACACCCCACATCTCCTTGCAGCAAGCGGTTCATACTGATTGGCCGTCCCATATCATGGCTAATTTCCCGGATCACTCGCTCTTGCGCCGAAGTGAGCGAAAAAGGCAACATGGCCTTCAGCTGTTCAACCAACGGGTTGCGAACAGCAAACGGAATGCCTTCAATGTCCTGAGTCTGCCCTTGGCGCCGCATGGCGAGGGCTAATTGCAGGAGAAACAATTCTTCAAACGCCAGGCGTTGGTGCTCTGGTGTCGCATAGGCATTCAAGGCCTCCACCGAACGCTCCTGATTGGGAAAGTGTAAGACAGGTAATGCCTCTGGAAGAGTTGGCACTCCGAGTTGCGATCGAATGGTTAAGGGCAACATCTCTTGTAACTGATCGGCATAATGGTCAAAAATTGATCGAATAATTCGTCGAATCTGCTTGGAGCTCAACCCATTCGTCTCATGATAGACGGGAACAATCCGGCCCCCACGCAATTCCGGCAATTCATCCTCATCCAACAATTCATACTCCGGCCCGCGCATGGTTAGCTGTGAACTTCCAGAAAAATTGGCCAAAACCGGACCGGTCAATAACAGAGATACACCAGGCACAAAGGTTTTTTCCAAATATGGCTGGTTAAAAAACACGCATTCGATAAGACCCGTCTCATCCTTCACCGTCACCGTAACCACGACCAGACCTCTTCGATAGGTGGTTTTCGCCCACACTTTCTGCACTCTGCCTTTAATGGTGGCCTTCATGCCTGGGAGAAGGTTCCCGATGGGCAACACTTCCAATCGGTTTTCGTATCGCCAGGGTAAAAACCAGAACGCATCCTCTAATGTTTCCACTGCTAATTTTTCCAGCAAGCGAGCCCTTCGGGGCCCCACTCCCTTGGCAAATTGAATGGGAATCTCAGAAAGAGAGGAATGAGTCGGCATGATGATTACAAAAATCCTATTACATTAGAACTCGAGATTTAAAAAGAAAAAACATGAAACCATTTTTTCCCAATGGGCGCAAATGGCTTAGGGAAAATAAACGAGAGGGAAATGAAGTTGTGATGCCATCAATGCAAAGCCTTCGCAGAACCATCTCCTATTGATGGAGAGAGACTACTTCGGTCCTCGCAAAGGCTTTAGGAGTTTGGAACGATACGCCTTGGCCGGATGGCCCGGAGCTGTCTCTTTTGCCGTGAAATTATCAAGAATGTCATCGAAACGTTGTGCGCAACCCTTCACATCTTGAGGGTCGACTCGGCAAGAGACACAGGCGGCATAACTCAATGCATAAATGCGATTGATATCTCCAGCGTCCGGATAATTTCTTTTAAGGGCACCTTGCAAATCGGCATCCAGCTTTCCTCCAGCCAAGCTGGACATGAGACCTGATATTTCCCCACCAAATTTCTTGACCTTATGTTGATCTTCTGTCGACAAGTCTTCCGGAAGTGGGCAGGTGTTGGGCTTAATGACGATCGTATCGACTCTGGGTTGCTGACACCCCAGGGTCAAGAACAGCATGCTCATGATCGCGAGGCCTTTCGCAAACGGAAAACCCCAATCCCTTGAAGGAAATTTTAGATTAATCGTGAATCCTCCTTTGTTGAAACCAAATAAGTTAGTGGCACACATTTAAGAAACAAGCGGTTATGATAGGCGTGTTAATTTGGACATTCCAGCTCTGATTCTCCGGATTCAGTGATCGCGAACACTATGGCCGGAGTGAAGAGAAGAATGTCTGTGGCTACGGTTTCGTCAGGTCGTGTCATTCAGGATCATAGTTGCCAAGTGCCGTCGTGTGAACAACTTACGGATGACGTCTTGTATCCCTTCTGCATCATTAAACACATTCGGATTGTGTATGCCGCTGAAATGAGCGAAGGCCACTCCCGCGCGAGCACCTGATAGCTGCCTGCTTACCTTCTCTTTGAGAGATTTGTAGATGTAGTCCCTCAACGCTTTCGGGGTCTTACGCGGGCGACAACACGGACATAAAACAGGTTCCATCCCTGATTCGCTTCCGTGTTTGGACCTAAGAAAAATAAATTTAGAACGCCTTTTAGCCCGTGCGAGATCTCCGAGTTCCTCCCGTGTATGCTTTGGACTTGGTGCAGGCTCGAGCGTCAGAGTTAGTTGCACATCAGAATCTTACGCGCATCACCGACCAGCTCACGAATGTCCGGTGCCCATTTATTCGGCAGGTGGATGCCGTTGGTTGTTTTCTGGTCGTACGGGCAGAACGCAAAGAGCCATGGACGCCGAATTTGGGCCAACTGACGGTAGCAGCCGCCGTGATGCGTAAGGTCCTTATCAAGGTCGGCTTGTGCCTTGGCAAAAGCTTCGTGTCCCGGGAACCTCTTGAGTTCCCGAGCATACGTGGGAATTTCCGAATCCTTGATTCCATTATTGCCTCGCCGGAGTGGGAGATCTTATGGAGTCATCTATACTTAGAGTCTTTGAACGCAATGAGGAAATCACTGACAATTTGCTTCAATAGTATGGCCAATCCTGTAAGTGGAGCAATAACATGGCATTGGTGTTGGCTGACTGAATTGTGCCCCAAACAATAGGGGCGGCGGCGAATGCGGCCGACTCGGCAGGGTCCGCTTGAGCCTTCTGCGCTTGGATAGCTTGAACCTCGAGGGCAAATTGCATGTCTTTATGGGTCTGTTGGAAAAAGCCGCCAGCGGCGTTCTCGCCATTGTCCCGTGCTCCCGTACTAAGCGTACGCTCCGCGCGTAAAAACGGCTGTGGCCTTGCTGGACGGACCCTTCGGGAAGACTCAGGCATGCTTTTTTGAACCGACGCGGAGCCTTTGATGAGTAATCAAATCCTGGGCAAATTTGCCCTTGAAAATTTTTGTCATTCAACACTCCCTTTATCTAAACCAGGAGCGTTCATCTTCCGTGACCGAACAAAGGCATAATGGCCATCTGCTGCACCGCAATGGTGCAACACCGGCACTTCTATAACTGCCGCACCGGGCCCAAGTTGGAGTAAATCCTCCGAGCTGAAAGCAGCCATTCGTGTCTCGCGAGGATTTTTCAAGGGATTGAATATTCCAGAAGTCCACAACGGGTACTATTCCCGATGCTGTGCTCCGCAAGGGCGACTTCCAGTGCGCAGGTGGAACAACAACCGTTTCATCGTGGAGGCCTTCCGCGGCAACAGAAAATTTTTATTATCGAGCACTTGTGTGTACAATAGCAGCTGTGGTAACAAACAGAGTCTAATCGACAATTCTGTCCTTTTTAAATATTCAGGGAGAAGACCATGGCTTTTTCATGTGACGTATGCGGAAAAAACCGCTTAGTGGGAAATAATGTGAGTCACGCCAATAATCGTACAAAACGTGTCTTTCGGCCGAACCTGCGCACGGTTCGCGCTCTCGTGAAGGGTGCGGCCCAACGCATTAAAGTCTGCACCCGTTGCCTGCGGTCCGGATTGGTCCAAAAAGCCGTCTAATCGGCTCTCAGGCCGTTCATGCGAGGTGAACGGTATTTGCCATTTGATGTTCTTGTAGCCCTGAATCGAATTCACCAATTCGATTGTCATCATTACTTCATTCCTTTCCAGCCGATAACCCTACTGATTCTTGGGTGTCATTCTGAAATACGCCCAAACCTGATAAATCAGCAAGGCTCACCCCTGGAAACGACCACTGGTCCCTATTAACGTGGGGCAGACCATTCCACCTTCATTGGTTCCATCCCGTAAGACAGCAGCCCTTTTTTTCGCTCTCGCCTTCATCGGGACCCTTCATCCTCTGAGCTTCCCGCCCTATGATCTCGGATGGCTGGCCTGGTTGGTATTGGTTCCGCTCCAAATTCTTATTCATGACCTCCCCCCAAGGCGGGCTTTGTATTATGGCTGGCTGGCGGGGACCATCGCCTTTGCAGGGACCGTGACATGGGTCATCACGGCCATGCATCAATTTGGTCAGGTGCCGTTCATCGTAAGTGCCTTGTTGATGCTCCTTTTGGCTGCCTATCTTGGCCTATACATGGGCATTTATAGCTGGGGATATGCCAAATTCCAACACACCTGCCCCAATTTCTTGTGGCTGGGAGCCCCCGCCTTGTGGGTCGCCTTGGAATTTGTGCGCACCCATGCATTGAGCGGGTTTCCCTGGGCGCTTTTGGGCTATTCCCAATACCAATGGCTTCCGGTTATTCAGTTTGCCGACGTGACCGGAGTCTATGGGGTGTCATTTTTAATTGTCATGGGGAATGTGGCTCTGACCTCTCTCCTCTTATGGATCCACAGCAAAAGACGAGGCTTGGCCCTTCCAGGACCATGGGTGTCCGTGGCAGGCTTTGGCTGCGCACTAAGTCTCGTCCTTGCCTATGGAACCTGGCGGATTGAAGAACAGGCCAACCTTGACGCCTCGGCACGAACGCTGTCGATTGGATTGGTCCAAGCCAATATTGATCAAGCCGTCAAATGGAACGAGGCCTACCGGGATGAGACACTTCGACGCTATGCCTCCCTCAGCCAGGAAGCCGGGAAGAATACCGACCTGCTCATTTGGCCGGAAGCGGCCACACCCTTTCTCTTCGAGCAAGAGCCCGACTACCAGAAACAGGTCCTTGATATTGCGAAAGGCACGCACAATTCGTTGTTATTCGGCAGCCCGACACTTCGCTTTCAACAGGACGGCCGTCCGTATTTGTACAATAGTGCCTTTCTGGTGACGGCTGAAGGACGGGCCTCAGACCGGTATGACAAACGGCATCTGGTACCATTTGGGGAATACATTCCCTTGCGATCAATTCTCTTTTTTCTGGATAAGCTCGTGGTAGGGATCGGAGACTTCAAATCCGGCCAGGGAGCCATGACCATGCAAATCCCAACGGAGCCACCCGGCACTGGTCCGAGATTCGGGGTGGCTATTTGTTTCGAAGTGATTTTTCCCGATTTGGTGCGTCGGATGGCCGGGGAGGGTGCTAATTTTCTCGTCACGATTACCAATGATGCCTGGTTCGGGGATTCTGCTGCGCCGTATCAACATTTCGGCATGGTCGTGTTTCGTGCCGTTGAAAATCATTTGGGATTTGCCCGAGCCGCCAATACCGGCATTTCCGGCTTCATTGCCCCGGACGGAGACATTCTTTTCCAGACATCAGTTTTTTCAGAACAGGCGGTGACGGGATTACTTCCACTCCGTTCCTCATCACCCACCTTTTACACGCAATTTGGGGATGTCTTTAGTTGGGGTTGTGTTATAATATTCGGTGTTTTGTTCACTTGGTGTCGGTTTACCACACCGCTTTCCACACCTAAACCACGGTCATTACCGACATAGCCACGAGAGGAGAGCTGCCCATGCTCGAAGATATTCGCATTCGAATGGAGAAAATCAACGATCATATTCTGGAATTCCGGAGGTATCTTTGACGTTCCTCGGCTAACAACTGAACTGGAAGAACTCGAGCGGGAGACCTCCCAACCGAATTTTTGGAATAATCCCCGTCAGGCCGCCAAAGCCGGACGCCGTCAAGCCGAGATCGAACGCCAACTCACACGCCTTCACCAACTCGACCAGCAACGGGATGACCTTCTCGCCATTCTTGATTTGATTGGCCAACAGGAAGATCCGGAATTGGAAGCGGAGTGGAGCAAGGGCATCAAAGACATTGAGGCCACGCTGGAAGCCTGGCGATTGGAACAATTGTTATCGGGCGAACATGACCAGAATAATGCCATTCTCAGCATTAATCCCGGAGCAGGTGGAACTGAATCCCAGGACTGGGCACAGATGCTCATGCGCATGTATATTCGATGGGCTCAGGAACGGGGGTACAAAGTGGAAACCATCGATCTGCAACCCGGCGATGAAGCCGGCATCAAAAGCGTGACCTTGGCCATTGCCGGCCCATTGGCCTATGGATACCTGCACTCAGAAGCGGGCGTGCACCGCCTGGTCCGCATCTCCCCCTTTGACGCCAACAAGCGTCGACATACCTCCTTCGCCGCAGTGGGGGTCTATCCGGAATTGGACGACGATATTGACATTGTGATTGATGATAAGGATCTGAAAGTCGATACCTTTCGCGCAGGTGGCGCGGGCGGGCAAAATGTGAACAAGGTGGAAACCGCGATTCGCATGACACATCTTCCCACGGGAATCGTGGTGCAATGCCAAAATGAACGGTCGCAATTGCAAAACCGGATCGGCGCCATGCGGGTATTAAAAGCGAAGCTGTATGAGCTGGAACAGCAAAAGAAAGACGCTGCGTTTCAAAATATTGTTGGGGAAAAGAAAGATATCGCCTGGGGAAGCCAAATCCGTTCGTATGTGTTCCAACCGTATCAAATGGTCAAGGATCACCGGACCAACTACGAATCAGGCAATGTCGCCGCGGTCATGGATGGAGCGTTGGACCCTTTTATTGAAGCGTATTTAACCATGAAGGCCTCGAAGGCTTCCCATATGCCGGCCCATTAACACGCATCCACATTCGATGCTCGACCTTCATGATTCATCATTGTCATATTTGTGTTTCATGTGCTGACCGGACGACCATCGAGATATTCACCTCTATGAATCCAGTAGAAACATGTATGTTATGGAAGAATTGAACGAACAACAACAACAACGGCTGGAAAAGCTCCACGCGCTTCAGAATGGAGGCCTTCATCCCTTTGGTACACGTTTTTCCACCACCCACACGCTTGAGACTATTCTTCAGTTGTATACGGCCTCAACCAAAGAAGAGCTTGAAGGCACACCGATTTCGTGCACGGTAGCCGGACGCATTGTGGCCATGCGCCGCTTTGGAAAGGCCGCTTTTGCGGCCCTACAGGAAGAAGGCCATCGTCTCCAGGTTTACCTCAAGAAGGATCTGCTTGGGGATCAGTCCTATGAACTTTCGCAGTCGTTTGATTTAGGGGATTGGATCGGAGTCGAAGGCCGGTTATTTCGCACCAAAACCGACGAACTCACAGTAGAAGTCCATCGCCTCACCTTTCTCACAAAGGGGTTACGGCCTCTTCCGGAAAAATGGCACGGGCTTACCGACATTGAAACCCGGTATCGGCAACGGTATGTGGATTTGATTGCCAATCCATCGGTGCACCAGGTCTTCCGCACACGCAGTCGAATCATTAATATCATTCGTTCGTTTCTCACGGAACGAGAATACCTCGAAGTGGAAACGCCGATGATGCATTCCATCCCTGGAGGAGCCACAGCACGCCCGTTTGTGACCCATCACAACACCCTCGATGTAGACTTATATTTGCGCGTGGCACCGGAATTATACCTCAAGCGCCTCATTGTCGGAGGTTTCCGGCGCGTTTTTGAAATTAACCGCAATTTCCGCAATGAAGGCATTTCCACCATTCACAATCCTGAATTTACCATGTTGGAATTTTATCAGGCCTATGCGGATTATCATGATCTGATGGACCTGACCGAACAGTTGTTTCACACCTTGAGCCTGGAAGTATGCGGAGACCCAACGGTGGCCTACCAGGGCCAAAACATTTCTCTCGCGCCACCCTGGCGTCGAGTGCCGTATCTGGATTCGATTGTAGAGGTCAACCAGTTGGATCCTGAAATCCTGTCGGATCAGAAGAAAGCCGTGGACGCGGCAAAACGGTTAGGTGTTGATTGTGCACCGCAAGCCAGCCATGTCGACATCCTCGTCAATCTCTTTGAAGCCACCGTCGAGCCAACATTGATTCAACCAACCTTCATCACCGATTTCCCTATCGAAATTTCCCCGTTGGCCAGGAAAAAAGAAGCCAACCCGGCCCTGACCGACCGATTTGAACTCTTTATTGGTGGGCGGGAATTAGCGAATGGATTTTCGGAGTTAAATGATCCCTTGGACCAGCGACAACGGTTTGAGGCCCAAGTGGCGTTGCGGGATGCGGGAGACGACGAAGCCCATTATCTGGATGAAGACTTTATTCGAGCCCTCGAATATGGCATGCCTCCCACAGCGGGAGAAGGGATTGGGATTGATCGACTCGTCATGCTATTCACCAATCAGGCCTCGATTCGCGATGTCATCCTTTTCCCCCAACTTCGACCGGATCGGCCTTTGTGACCCTCCCATATGAGATATTAGTCGGACTGCGGTATCTTCGGGCCAAACGTCGGCAGCGAACGATTTCGCTGAACACGTTTATCTCCATCACCGGGATTACGCTTGGTGTCGCAGCACTCATTGGCACGCTTGGCATCATGACCGGCTTTAAGGAGGATCTCCAGTCGAAAATCCTTGGCACGACTGCGCATGTGATCGTCCAGGAACGTGGTAGCAATGACATGAAAGGGTATGCGGACCTGGTCGATCAGATTGAAGCCGTTCCCGATGTGATAGCCGCTGCCCCGTTTATTTTTAAACAAGTGCTCGTCACCTCCAAAACAGCCGTGCAAGGGATCATCCTCCGGGGCATTCAGCCCTCGCAGGAAATACGCGTGACCGATTTAGAAACCAACATGAAATTTGGGGATTTGGCTGACCTGACTCGCCCTTTTACTCCATCGACATCTCCTGATTCCGGTCGGGACACGCCTTCATCCACCAACCCACCCGGAATTATTTTGGGGAAGGAATTGGCCTTTCGGCTTGGCGTGTTTATCGGCGATACCATCAACGTCGTCTCACCTGTCGGTCCCATGACTTCGTTGACCATGACACCGAAAATTCGCCCCTACACCGTGGTCGGCGTGTTCGAATCCGGCATGTTCGAATATGATTCTTCGTTAGCATATATCAGCCTGGACGAAGCCCAGAAATTTTTTAATCTCGGTGAGACGGTCACCGGGATTCAGGTCAAGGTCAACGACGTATTTTTGGCCCAGCAGATTGCTCAACGACTAGAAGCCACACTCGGCCATATCTTTATCGCCCGTGATTGGATGCAGTTAAATCGAAATTTGTTTTCGGCATTGAAACTCGAAAAGACCATGATGTTTCTACTGCTAGTCTTGATTACCCTGGTCGCCTCGTTCAATATCGTGGGAACCTTGACGATGATTGTCAACGAAAAGCAACGGGAAATTGCCATCCTCAAAGCCATGGGCGCCACGCCAGGAGCGATCATGCGGATTTTCATGTTAAACGGGTTGGTAATCGGAATCGTGGGAACGGGCATTGGGGTCCCCCTGGGCTATACCTTTTTGTGGCTCATTCAGAACTATTGGACCTTCGACGCCTCCGTCTATTACATCTCCCGCATTCCCGTGCACATTCTGCCATTAGACGTGCTGTTAGTAGCCACTTCGGCCATCCTGATCAGTTTTGCCGCCACGTTCTACCCTTCATGGCAAGCGGCGAAGTTAGACCCGGTCAGCGCCCTTCGTTATGAATAACCCAATCGACTCAGAGTTCACGCCCCAAGCGCCATTGGTCTCTATCGACAACCTTTGTCGTTCATTTCAGATGGGCAAGCAAACGGTGCATGTCCTCAACGGCATTACCATGACGTTAGCGCGAAAGGAAATGGTGTCGATTGTCGGCGCATCAGGCGCCGGAAAAAGCACTCTGCTCCACATCATGGGGACCTTGGATCGCCCGACAAGTGGAAAAGTATTGTTTGAAGGGAAGAATATGTTCCGGGTAAGCGAAACCGCGCTAGCAGGATTCCGGAATCGATCCATCGGATTTGTCTTTCAATTTCATCACCTTCTTCCAGAGTTCACTGCCTTGGAAAACACCTATCTTCCGGCGCTCATCCAAAAAATTCCCAAACAGCAGGCCGTGGACGCCGCAAAATCTCTCTTATCTGAAGTGGGGCTTTCTCACCGTCTGCACCATAAACCGGGGGAATTATCAGGAGGAGAGCAGCAACGTGTCGCCGTGGCCAGAGCCTTAATCCGGCACCCCGACCTGGTGTTGGCGGATGAACCGACAGGCAATCTGGATACGCATACCGGGGATGAATTATTTGAACTTTTACGAAAACTCAATCACACGCATGGAACAGCCTTCGTGATTGTGACCCACAACGAAAAACTTTCCCTTCAGACCGACCGGCTGATTCAACTACAGGATGGACAAATTATCGAGGATCGCTGTCTGAAGGATAAATCGACCATAACGGACGGGTCGTAAGACAACACCAGAAAAAATGGGGAACTGCATCGCTGTTGATGGAGTTCCCCATTATTAAATAATGTTCTACCCTAAAACCGATATCCTACTTTTTCCACTCTTTCTCCGGTTTCACCCTGGACCGTATCTTAGGCGATCTATGGCCTCACCCGTTTCACCAATTTCTCCCATTACGGAGAAGCCGTAATACGGTCCTTGATCTCATCAAATGTGGCCTTGGGTATAATGTTTTTCGCCACAAGTTCGCCACGGAGCCGGTAAGGCCGGTTTGAAACCACTTCCTCAGCAACCTCCCGAGTTAATCCCAGAGTCAACACCAGATCACTTACTGGCGCCTTATTAATATTGACTAAATCCCCTCCGATTTTTGGCAGGGTTGGGGGCGTCACAATTTTTGGCACCGGTGGTTTGGACGAAACAATCGGGCTGGAATTCACTGACGGAGTCATTTCAGTCTTGGCCATATCAGGCTTCTCCGAGGACTTCATCACCCCGGACGTACTCTCTATGGAAGATTCACGGGTATCCTTTAATTCCTTCTGATAGCGCAACACGGTCTCTTTCAGGGCTTTGTTTTGGGCCTTCACTTTTTGATATTGGTCCACGACCACGCGCAATTTGGACATGAGCTGCTCTTTCTCCTGATCCAATTCCCGCTCACGTGTTTCCAATAAGGTGTGCTCATTTTTTCGTCCTTCTTTAATCCGTTGCACCTCCGTGGTCATCTTCTCCAAATCCGTGGACACTTTTTCGTTCAATCCCTTTAAATTGCGTATTTGTTCTTCAAGGGCTTCCTGATGCATCCGGCTTTTTTCTAACTCGGCCTTGGCCGACTCCATATCCGCCACCGATGCCTCATATTTCGACTTCGAAACCATGCACCCTGGCAATCCCAACAGAAGCACGACCGAAATAACCACCCACCTGTTCATAAGATCCTCCTGGTCCCTGCCAATAGAAAGATTCATCCTTGAAAAACTCTTCCTGCCCCTGTCCGGCTCCTGGGTTTACACCCCTATTTCAGGATTTATGGCATCCTCACGGTTATGTCAAGCCTAGCGGCGCCCTAGCTTGTGAATTCCGCTACGGGACTGTTGAAGAAAGCCGCCAGCGGTGTTCTCGCCATTTTCCCGTCCTTACGGACCGGAAGGACGCTTTGCGGGCAAAAATGACTGCGGCCTTGCTGAACGAACTTTTTTGAACAGCCCCGAGGCCTCTAATCGGCAACGTTCCTGTGATTTATGCCCTTGGAAACTATTATTATTCAACACTCCTCTACTTACGACTTACAAAACATACCATTGAGGACGTCGATCTTTGAGCAAATCGTTATAGGGATTGATTCGTTTGTCCCGGGCTTCCGCCATATCCATCTCGCACAGACCGACCTCTCCGTCTTTGAGGGAAGACCGACACAAAATTTTTCCATTAGGGGCCACAATCTCACTCATGCCAATAAATGGCAAGGCGGGTTTTTCCCCACGCTGTTCACGACCGACTCGATTCGCTGTAATGGCAAACACCCCGTTTTCCAAGCATCTCGTCACCATGGCATCAGGACAATAGGGCAACACTAAATTGCTGGGGTGGCATAAAATATCGGCGCCCTTTATGGCCAGACTTCTTGCGGCTTCAGGGAAAAACCAATCAAAACAGACCAGAAGCCCCACCTTAGCCTTTCCAATATCCCAGACAAGAAATCCCGTATCTCCAGGATCAAACCAGAGGGTTTCCTCAAAAAATAAATGGGTTTTCCGATATCTCCCGATATACCCTTTCGGGCCAATCAACACTGCTGAATTAAATAACCGGTCATGGTCTTGTTCAGCCAACCCGACCACAACATGCAGGTCACGCCCCCGAACGGCCTCCTCCAAGGCTTTAATAGCAGGACCGGAGGGAATGTCTTCAGCCAGCTCCCGGACTTCATCTTTAGAAAGGAATTGATATCCCGAAAATGCTAGTTCGGGAAAAACAAGAAGATGCCCTTCAAAGTTATGGATGGCGTTCAAGATGGTTTCTAGATTACGCTGAACTTCTCCAAACACCGGAGAAAATTGATAATACCCTCCACTGATTCTGGACATCACCACCCCACAAAAAAAAGCGGGCAGAGGTGGCTCTACCCGCTTTTTCTCTCAGATTACGGCTTTATGATTACTTAACCTCTTTCAGATGCATCACTGCGCTTTTTGCATGCTTGGTCCCGACATCGGCATGACCGGCTTTGCCATGCTCTACGGCTTCCATGAGTTCGTGAACCCCTTCATCTAAATGAGGATTCTTCACGTCCTTTTGGGCGCCCTGAGCGTGGGTCAAAGCTTCTTGGGCATGCTCAACCAAGGCATCAGCATGTCCCTGCTCGCCATGTTTCACGGCTCCCTCGGCATGCGCAATGGCCTCAGCCACATGTGGATTGGTTCCTGCAAGGGCGACAGACCCCCACGCCCCCGCAACCAATAACCCTAGAATGGCGAACAGACCAATTCCCCTAATAACCGCTGGCTTTTTCATCCCTGACCTCCTTGAAAAAGTAAATAATTATTGAGCTGAGAGTTTCGAATATCCTCTCATCCCTCACATACAAGATCAAGATGATCTCATTTGATCCTGATTGGTGACCCGATATAACAGCTTCACGTCTTTTTCCGCCGGTGCCGCGAAATCACGTGACCATTCCCACCATGACCCTGGATAGACTTTCACTCGTGGAAATCCGACATATCGCAAGAGACAAAACACCCAGGCCGCCCGCACCCCCCCCAAGCAATATGTCATGATCTCCTGATTGTCCCGTAGCCCGTGATCCTCAAATATTTTCCTGACCTGCTCTGCAGGTTTCACCGTGGCATCCGGTTGTAAAAACCGATTCCACGGGATATTAATGGCAGAGGGAATATGGCCGGCCCGGGGCAACCCATCGATCTCCTTCCCCGCATATTCCTCAACACTTCTGGCATCAAGAATGATGGTATCCGGATGGGGTCCTTTGACCAGTTTTTTCAATCCATCCTTATTCACAATGAGGTCCGGATTGGCCTTGACAGTAAAATCCCCCGGCTTGGGTTGAATCGCTTCATGTTCAAAGGGACGCTGCTCTGCAGTCCACTTGACCCACCCACCGTCCAGAATTCGGACGCTGGAATGTCCCAGATACCTCAACATCCAGAACATGCGTCCCTCATCACCCCAATTATCGAAGGGGTTGCAGTAAACAACCACATCGCTGGACTGGTTAATACCGAGGGCTCGAAGGCGCTGTTCAATTCTCCCAAGGTCAGGATTTAAGACCCCCTTTGCCACGGCTGACGGATCACTGTACTCATGCCATGTGCTATGAACGGCACCCGGAATATGTGAGGAATAGGCCGCACGACCTCGTACATCAAGAATGACCAGGTCTTCGCGGCCCAGGTTTTGGGCAAGTGATTCGGTATCAATGAAAAAATTTTCGGTCACAGTGCTTTCCTTTATGAATGAAGTGAAGATGTATTTGACGGGTGGTGAGGAGTGAGCCCATCGGACGGCGCCATACAGCCTACGCGAAGATCGGGTTCCTGATTCTGTACGACCACAGGCAGGGTTGCATCCAAGGGGAACTCCCGTTCATAGATCGTAAAGACATATGGATCATCAGCCGTTAGACCATACTGATCTCTCAACATCTGATTTTGCCCATCGGTCTGGATATGATACCGAATCCGCGCCTGAACGATCCACCCTTTTTCATTTTCCGGCATTTCATATTCAAAGGCATAGTCCCGGCTGGCAAGGGGCAGCAATCGGTTATCGTATACTTCCACAATCACGGGCTGCCAGAGGATCCAACGGCCCATGGTATCGGATTGCTCATGCACCACCGTGCCGTTCGAATCACGCACCGTAAATTCAACGGTAAAAAACCGGTCAGGGTCCCCTGTCGGAATTTTGTGCCCAGCCCCCGCATTAATCAGGGTCAGCGTCAATTTAACATCGTCACCTGGCTGGGGTGTGGGAGGGTCTGCTTGCACTTGGACAGCGACCGCTCGCTTGACCATGTCCGGATCATGACCTCCCCGCCAGAGATGCCGTCGACCGTATCGGATAGGGCTACCCTTGGCAACCGGCCGCTCGACTTCCGGCATATGACAACTCTGACAAATCAGGCCCTTTTCCTTCATGAAAAACTTGCCCTCATACTCAGGATACGTGCCACAAGGCCCCGCATTGTAGAATTGCATGGGTCCCGATACGACATTATGGCAGCGATAACAGACCTGGGTCGTTCTGAAGGAAGGATCAAATTGGGTGGGATGCGGCGCCGCCGAATCGTCATATGGACCAAGAATCTTCCCATCCCGAACATGACAAGCGGCGCACGTCACACCTTCTTGTTGGTATTCCGCATCGTACCGGTAATTAGGAATTTGAATGGCTTTTTCGACGCGGCCACGGGGAAGATCTTGAATAAGAGTCGGTTGCTGATTTTCCAATGGCGTATGGCAATTCAAACAGACCCAGATATTGTCATCTTTTTTCCAATAGGCTTGAAAAAATGGATCGTGAAAGGCCTTGGCATGAATACTGGATTTCCACTCTTCGTAGATCTCGACATGACAACTTCCACATTCCTCCGCTTTCAAGCTCTGCAATCCCACTGGAATCTGTTGATAGGGAATGGGTTTCGCGTAATCCTCTCGTAAACCAAAGATGACGGTGGGACGAATCTCCGTATAAAAAATGTAGATCCCTACCCCCACCACCAACAGGAGCAACAGCCACGCTTTTCCTCCCCATGATCGCTTGGACTTCATCACATTAATTTTCCAGCAGAGCCTGAAGATGGCGGTCCACGGATTCCGCCAACGCCTTGAGGTGATACCCGCCTTCTAAACATGACACGATTCGCCCACTTGCAAATTTATTTGCAATCTTCAAGACAATCGCCGTCATATCGGCATACCCTTGTGACGTTAAGGCCATACTCGCCAACGGATCATCCCGGTGACCGTCAAATCCGGCAGAAATGAGAATACATTCAGGTTGAAAGTGTTCGGCGGCCGGGACCAAGACCTTCTGGAATATGTCGCGATACTCCTCATCCCCTTGTCCTCCCGAGAGCGGCACATTGATGGTCAGACCTTTCCCTTGACCTGCCCCGGTTTCCGTCGCCCGGCCCGTCCCGGGATAAAATGGGGCCTGGTGGGTGCTAAAAAAAAGGACAGTGGGATCATCATAGAAGGCCTGTTGCGTGCCATTGCCGTGGTGCACATCCCAATCCACAATCATCATCCTCTGTAGTCCATATTGTTGCTGAAGATAACGGGCGGCAATGGCGATGGTATTAAGGAAACAAAACCCCATGGCTTGATCCGCCTCGGCATGATGCCCTGGAGGCCGCACAGCGCAAAAAGCGTGGTCAATCTCGTGGTTCATGATCGCATCCACCGCCGCCAAGCCCCCGCCGACCGCCAGATAGGCCGCCTCCAGCGTTCCTGGACACATCGAGGTATCAGGATCCAGGGAAACATAACCAATTGAGGGGGAGCGTCGTTCAAGGCTCTCCACATAGGACGAGTTGTGGACCAGTTCAATCCATTTCCGCTCGGCCCGTCGTGGGGCGACCTGATGCAACCGGGACCACGTACCCGAACTTTCTAATTGCGCGCGTATGGCACGAAGGCGTTCAGGTGACTCCGGATGGCTTCTGCCCATCTCATGGCGTTCATAGGCCGGATGAGAAACGTATCCAACACGTCCCATACTCATACACTCTCAAAATGGAAAAGGAAATCATGCACAGAGGAAAAATTCGATCAACAATGTCGGCCAAACCATACCTGCGAATTCTGACGAACCGGAAGGAAAAACGCTTTCGATCCTAGCATAGGGAGGTGGCTTAGACAACGCATACACCCGCATGATAGGCTCGATTTCATTCTCGTTCCTCCACCTTCATTTCTGATCGGATCTCAGCCATGGCCAATCCTAAGATCGAACAATTCAAGAAAGTGCTCCAAATGGACCCGAAGGACGAAACCATGTGGTTCGGCCTGGGAAAAGCCTACATGAATGACGAAAACTGGAAAGAGGCCATTCCCGCTTTAGAGCAATGCATTCAGGTGAAACCTGAATATTCAGCCGCCTATTTTGCGTTAGCTCAATCTCTGCACCAGACAGGCGAATTTGAAAAATGCCGGACAATATGCACCCAGGGCATCACCGTGGCAACCCAAAATGGTGATCTCCTCGTCATTAAAAACCTGGAAGCCCTTAAAGCCTCCCTGCCTTCATCCTAACCGCTCGTACCTGCTCCAATCCTTCCCCGCAGTTTCGCTTCACATCCTTTCCTTGATACTCGTGAGTTCCTGGGAGCTAAGTCGATATCGGGCAACCGGGTTCACTGCCAGCAATCGAATTCGAGGGTCGCGTGCATCCCCTGGTGGTCGAGTGACCCACGTGACCTGGCGAATACGAATGGGATTACGTAATTTCTGCGCCGGTGCCTTCCATATGGTCAGCAGGACCGCACTGAACTGAGGGACGTCGACGACCACCCCGACCAACATCGCAGCCAATCGCTGAAGATCCAAGGGAGGAATGTCCTGAGGGCGCCCTTTCCCCCATGGCAAATCGGGAACGCTCACCGCCAGCAACACAGGGGCACAGTACCGTTCTAATTGCCTGGCTTTTTCGGCCATGCGTGACAACAATCGCCTGACCAAGGCCTGTTCAAAAAACTCATCCGAGGATTCCAGAATCTGGTGAGGCTGTGGACGCACCGCCGGTGATTTGCGAGCAGGTCCTTGGGTCGATTGAATCACCGTGACTTCCACAAAAAATCGATGCGTACCTTCATAACACTCCAAGTCCGCCGTTCGACCCCCGGAAGCCTCTAGAAATGCCACGGAAAAGCCAGCCTGTGCGAGAAAATACGCGGTCTCGATCTCCGCATGCGCGGACGCCGCCTGCCTGACCGGACACCGATTTATCTGCTCCCACAATATCGCCAGTCGAGTCTGACTTTCTCCGTCATCACAGGCTTTGGCAAGAGTCTGCCATTGGTGGAGAATCAAATCAGGCTTAGGTTGTAACTTCACGCTCCTCCCTCATGAGCAAAGAAATCGAACCAACAAATGCGATTTTTGGCAATCGCGGCCCATCTCTACGCCCCGACACTCAACCAGTATATCAATTTGAGGCGTCAACAGGCTTTCTTCACTTAGGCAGGAAAGACGCGCAATAGCTTATAACTCACAGGCATACACGGCCTATTCACTAAAGAGAAAAAGACGCGAGAGGCGCAAGCCGAGTGCCGGCTCGGCATTAGGAGTTGAAGGCTTCTGAAGGATGCTTTAATTCTTCGAGTGTAAAATGTTTCGGGAGCATGACCGGGAACACCATACCGATGGGATCGCCCCGCAAAATAGTCGTGGTCTTGTCAGGAGAAGGGTCCAATTGCAGCAGAAAATTCGTCACAAAGGCATCGTGGTCGGGCAGAAAATCATAGGGATTCGGGGTCAGTTTATATTCTTGCGTTTTGATCCCTTCCCAAATGGAGAAAGTCCGGTTGGGAAAATGATAAAAATGGTTGGGCAGATCCTTCATCATCATGCCGACTTGTTTGGGGTAATAAAAACGAATGCCACAATAGAGCTTAGGAAATCCACTATTCAAAATTGTATCAACATACATTCCCGAAAATGACTTATACCCCAGGAGCCGCTCTTCAGGAAGAATGGGCGGAGACTGCCATTCAAAACCAGTGCCTTTTCTGCGAAACCGGCAATCCGCCGGTGAACGGATGAGCCAGCCATATTGCCCTACGGCCCGAACCGGCCCGCAATCATCAGGAAGAACCTTGTATCCGGATGCCGCTAACTCCCGTTGCTCAGGCAAAGGCATGTTGGTCATCAAGGGTCGATGGGGATGAAAATCAAGCTTCAGTCGTTCCGGAGCAAAGGCGGTGGAATATTCCCGCTCCCAATAAATGACCCATTTGTCGTCTGAGGTTCCCGGTATCGAACTCATAGAATGCCCTTCATGGTTGCCCTGGAAACGCCTGCCCTCGCTTGATCATCCACGCCACTTCAGCCACACGCTTTCCCAACGCCCATGCATCGGCACGCTCCGCATCATTAATGCCGGGGCTATCGCCTTCCGTCGTCGCTGAAGCGCCAAACGCCCCTCCGTCACTCACGACAATCATCTTGTTCCCAAGCATGGCTGCAAGGATCGTCAACATCGTTACCTCTTTTCCGCTGGATATTTGCCCACCGGTCGTAAAGGCTGCTCCAACCCTATTACGCATTTTCCATTCAGGATATACACCAAATTCAAACTGCCACCGGTCAAAAAACGCTTTGACCTCACCTGACATATTCGACCAATAGACCGGCGAACCCACGATGACGGCATCGCTGCCAAACAACTCATCGGCGGTCACCTGCCCCACGGTCTTCAGGAGGACGGCGGTCCCTGGTATCGACTCAGCACCCCTTTTCACACTCTTGGCCATCTCGGCCGTATGCCCCGACAGAGAATGATAGGTGACTAAGACCTGAAGGCCATCGGTAGCCTGAGGAGATGCTTGGGGAGATGAAGGTTGAGCGGAAACTTGCACACCTCCACACCACCAAACCAATGAAGACAGACCCACCCAAAGGATTTGTTTCCGAGAAATTTTCATGATGAGGATTGAATTGGAATAGAGGCACCGATTCTTTGCACCTAAAGAACCGATTCAGCGGAAAACCAACCTTCGCTACCGTCGTTCAATTTCTTCGTCTATTTGTTCTTCCACCGATACGTGGGTCAATGCCCCTCGGTAATCACACTTATGACACCGCACCCGGAATTCCTCCAACCACCTCTCTTGCACAAAATGTTGATGACATTTAGGGCACGCAAACACCCCCTTCACATAATGCACCTGTTTTCTATACTTCATGACCACACCCTCCAAAAATTTATAAAAAAAATGCTCGGTGCTAGCCTGCCATAGGCCTTTTTCCAATTGCAAATTGGGAGACAGGATGGCACCCTAGCAACTTCCTGCTCAAGGACCAGTATCCTGGTGGGCTCCAAATACCCTTGAACGTTGTTTTCGTGGAAAGTATTGGTCATGAACCTTTTTGAGTCGGGCTTGCTCCACATGGGTATAGATTTGTGTCGTGGCAATGCTGGCATGGCCAAGCATCATTTGAACCGAACGAAGATCGGCGCCATGATCTAATAAATGCGTGGCAAATGAATGGCGAAGCATATGGGGTGAAATAGGCTTGGTGATGCCTGCGCGAGCCTTACGATCCTTGAGAATTTTCCAAAAACATTGCCGGCTCATGGCCCGACCCAGCCGGGTGAGGAATAAGGCCGAAGACGAACGCTTTTTGACAAAGGCCGGGCGGGAAGACTGCAGATACCCGGAGACCAACTGGCGTGCCTTATCTCCGATGGGAACAATTCGTTGTTTGTCCCGCTTGCCAGTCGCCTGCACAAACCCCACATCCAGATTGAGATGCGCCAATTCCAAATTGATGAGTTCCGATACCCGAAGACCGGTGGCATAGAGCAGTTCCACCATAGCGGCATCACGGAGATCTTCCTTGGTATTCATCACCGGCAAGTTGAGTAATCTGGTTACTTCGGCTTCGGACAACAACTTTGGCAATTGACTCCATTGCTTCGGCGTCCCTTTCAATATACCCTCAAAGGCCGGATCATCCTTTCCCCGTTCAAACGATTTGTAAAAACCCCGGATAGACGCCAGACACCTGGCAATGGAAGAGGAGGACAGCCCCTGGGCTTTCAAACTGTTCAAGAATTGAAACCACAGGGGCTTGGAAAGATGAGTGGGATCGGTAATATCGTATGTTCGAAAAAAGATCTCGAGTTTCCTCAGGTCCCGGCGATAGCTCTCAATGGTGTTTACCGCATAACCCTGCTCGACCTGTAACATCGTGAGATAACGATCAATACATTCCTGCATCAGCTCTTTACACCACCCCCATCTCCAAGAACCTTAAACTTTTTCATGCCCCCACCGGCTATAATCCTATCAAGAGATTTTCTTGCGTTCTTCTATTTTGGTAAGCGGACTTCCTGGTATACTAAACAAGAAAAGCATTATCGTCACCGTATTCTGCTTGTGAATTATCCATCCAAGCACTTGGGTGTTGCCCTGTTCCCATACAAACAATCCCTTCCATTTCCAAAGCGTTTGGATAAGTTTCCTTTGACGACTGTCAGACTCACATATCTGTTGCTTCGAATCCTATTGTGTCTCACACTGGGAAACTTCGGATTGCTGGGGGAACAGGCATGGTGGCCCATCATGGGCGGAGCCACCAACCTCGCATTTGCGCAACCCACTTCACCTGCCCCTCTTCTGGATCAAGCAAGATTGGAGCTGAAATCCGAGAATCCTAAAGCCGCCATTACGACTCTGGAGAAGTTGATTGATTCATTCCCTCCTCCAGAAATCCTGGAAGAAGCCTATCTCTTGCAAGCCACCGCCCTGAAACAGGATCACCAGCCGACGGACGCCCTTACGGTTTTAAAGCAACTCCTGGAAGAATTTCCCTTTTCGCGTTCCACGAACCCGGCTCGGGTCTTAATGGCCGAACTCTATATCGAGTTACAGAATTATGAGCCTGCCCTGGATCAATTGTATCAGGCCTTGGATTATGCCACTGATTTAGACCTACGCCGGTCCGTCTTCCAATTGATTCGTCAAACCGAGTTAAACAATCACAACCCGCTGGGCGCGGTAAAAGCCCTGTTAAATGAAATGAGTCTGGTCGACCAGACCGAACGGCTCGAGTTAGAAAGCCTCACTCAAACTCTGATTTTACAACAGTTAGACGAATCCGCGCTCCAGGAACTGGTTGAGAGTTATTCCTCCCGGTATCCAGGTGACATCGCAACCATCCGGCTGATTGAACTGCATACTGCCCACGGGGATGAGGTCCTCGCCGAACGGGATATCCGGGGATTTCTCAAGCGCTTTCCCACCCATCCCTATGCTCAAACGGCAATGGCCCTCCTGCAGTCATTTATCAGCAAGATCAAATTTCATTCGCATATTTTGGCAGCCGCCCTGCCTTTTTCCGGTCCCATGAAAACCTATGGCACGGATTCGTTAAACGGTATTCGACTCGCTCTCGAAATCGCCAAGGAACAATGGGGACTGACCTCGGTTGGGCTGGTCGTAAAAGACACCGCAACCCTCACCGCCCCGTTACGCGTCGAGATGCAACAAATGCTTGATGAATTTCGACCGCTTGCGGTCGTAGGGCCTTTATTGTCTCGTGAGATACAGGGACTCGGCCAACTCCCTGATACCTACACCACACCCTTTATCACCCCTTCATCCACGCTCTTGAATGTGCGGCAGTTTGGATCATTTTGGTTTAGTACCGCCATGACTTCATCCGTTCAGGCCAAGCGACTGGTGGAATATGCCATTCTAAAACTGGGCTACCACCGCTTTGGCATTATTTACCCCCAAACAGCCTATGGACGGGAAATGGCTGATATGTTCGCGAAGGAAGTGTTGCACTCCGGCGGGGAAATTATCGCCTCAGAAGGCTATGCTGACGACCAGACCGATATTGGTGAACAATTACGCCACCTGAAGGAGAAAGATCTGGCCACATACGGCACCACCCAAACTGAAAAAACCCGCACCGGAGAAGATCGCATGGTCTACACACCCGGGTTTGACGCCGTGTTTGTCCCGGGACAGCCCGTCCACTTGGCCCTCATTGCAGCACAATTGGCATTTTATGACATGAATGTGCCGATTTTGGGCGGCAATAGCTGGCATAACTCTGAATTGTTTCGGTGGGCCAAACACGATCTGGACGGCCACATTTTTGTCGATGGATTTTTCCCCAACAGCCCTGACCCTAATATTCAGATGTTTGTTCAGCGGTATCGCAGTCAGTTTCAAAAGGAACCATCCCTCTTTGCCTTCCAGGCCTATGACGCGGCAACGATGGTGATGGAAACCATCCGCCAGGGCGCTCAATCCGGACAAGGGGTCTGGGACCAACTTGTACGACGCTCGGATTTGCCGGCGTTGAGCGGATTTGCCTCTTTTAGTTCCGCCGGCATCCTGAACCGAAGACTCTACCTCCTCCAAGTCAAAAACAAGACCTTCACCCAACTCAACTAGGCCAAATGGATTCCCTTTCCTCTTTCCTCTATAACCTTTCTTTCATGCTGGTTCCACTCATGGCCGCGGTGGTCTTACACGAATGCGCCCATGGATGGGTCGCAAATTTCTTCGGTGACCAGACGGCCAAAAACCTGGGACGACTCACCATCAACCCCCTGCCGCACATCGACCTGTATGGAAGCATCATTGTTCCACTGATGTTGTCTCTGATACCTGGAGGGTTTGTGTTTGGTTGGGCCAAACCCGTTCCAGTCAATCCTGCACAACTCCATAACCCCAGACGAGACATGGCGTTTGTGGCGGCAGCGGGACCACTCATGAATTTGTTTTTAGCCATTGTCAGCAGCCTGCTGCTCGCCCTGTTTCTTTATCTCGACCCCACCCTCCAAGCCAACTGGCCTCCTCAACCGGGTGTTGAACCACGCCGCGATCTTCTCGGCATGATCCTGGTTCCCCTCACGGCCATGGCCTTATCTTCCATGATCATTAATATCGTGTTATTTTCGTTCAATCTTCTACCGGTTCCTCCTTTGGATGGGAGCCGGGTTCTCCGTAGTCTCCTCCCGGTCAGATCCGCGGAAGTCTTAAACCGGTTGGAACCCTATGGGATGTTTCTTATTTTAGGACTCTTGATGCTGAATTCGTATATCCCCATAATCAGCACCTTTATCGGAATGGTGTTTCAGATATTTCAGCGCCTCTTTTTACCTGCTTTCATAACTTAACGAGAACCGGAATACTAACTATGACCACACGAGTACTCAGCGGCATGCAACCGAGCGGGCTCATGCATTTAGGCAATCTTCTTGGGGCGCTGGAAAATTGGAAATCCTTACAAGCTCAATACGAATGTTATTTTTTTGTGGCCGACTGGCATGCCATGTCGACCAATTATGCCGACACCGGCCGGATTAAAGAATTCACTCAGGAATTGTTGATTGATTGGCTGGCAGCCGGCATTGATCCGGAACGGGCTACGGTGTTTGTCCAATCCGGCATTCCCGAACATGCCATTCTCCATTTGCTGTTCTCTATGATTGTGCCAATTCCCTGGTTGGAACGAAATCCGACATATAAGGAAAAGCAGGAGGAGATCAAAGAAAAAGATCTTTCCACCTATGGGTTTTTGGGCTATCCGGTCCTCCAGGCGGCAGACATTCTGTTATACAAACCCGATCTCGTCCCGGTCGGCAAGGATCAGCTTCCCCATTTGGAACTCACACGGGAAATAGGCCGCCGATTCAACAATCTTTATTCGCCGGTATTTCCTGAACCCAAGGAACATCTCACACGGTTTCCCAAAGTCATGGGCACCGACGGACGCAAAATGAGTAAAAGTTACGGTAATACGATCAATCTTTCCGATACTGAGCCGGTCGTTCGACAAAAGCTCAAAACCATGGTGACGGATCCGGCACGCGTCCGCCGGACCGACAAGGGCAATCCTGATGTCTGCCCGGTTTTCGACTTTCACAAAATTTATTCATCATCCAACGTCGTCAAACAGGTTGACCAGGATTGCCGCACCGCTGCCATTGGATGCATCGATTGCAAGCGCCAGGTTGCCGACGCCATGGTGGAACGCTACCAACCTATGTGGGACAAACGGGCCACAATCATTCAACACCCTGAACAGACGCAGGAAATAGTCGAAGAAGGACGAAAACGCGCCTCCCGCGTGGCTCAGGAGACGATGCAGGAAGTGAAAACCGCGATGAAAATTCTCTAGCAACCTCAAATCGCAATCCTCGAGCACCTTCTGAGGAAAAATTCTTCTCCTACCAGAGCGACCGATAATGAGCACAACCTCACGTTCCTCAGTCAAAAGTGAGCACACAGAAACCATGTTCACAGGTATAGCGTGACTTTACAAAGGCTCATGGCTCTCACAATCCATGCAAACGAGGAACTTTCTTGAGCCAGACTCGCGATATTTTCTTGACTTCATGCTATTGTGAAATTACGATCACATACTTATAAAAGATTCCCTTATTTTCATTTAGTTAGGTATATCAAACTATGAGTATCCGCGTTGCCATTAATGGGTTTGGTCGCATAGGAAGAAATTTTTTCCGGACCTGCTTCAATGATCCTGCCATTGAGATTGTGGCCATCAATGACCTGACTGACTCAAAAACCCTGGCCCACCTTTTGACCTATGACTCGATTCATGGAAAATTTCAGGCCGATATTCAACACGGACCGGACTTTCTGACGGTCAATGGGAAACAGATTCAGATCCTGGCCATTAAAGACCCTCAGTCCTTGCCGTGGAAAGAACACCAGATCGATTTCGTCATTGAATCCACTGGGCGTTTTACCGACCGGAAAAGCGCGGGACAACACATTTCAGCCGGCGCCAAACGGGTCCTTATTTCAGCACCTGCCAAAGACCCGGATATCACGATCGTATTAGGCGTGAATGACTCCGACTACAATCCTCAACAACACACCATCATATCCAATGCCTCCTGTACGACCAATTGTCTTGCTCCTGTGGCGAAAGTCCTTTTACAGGAATTCGGCATCAAGCACGGATTTATGACCACCATTCATTCGTATACCAACGATCAACAACTGCTTGATTTGCCTCATAAGGATTTACGACGGGCACGGGCGGCCACCTTATCCATGATTCCGACATCAACCGGGGCGGCCAAAGCGTTGTACCTGGTCATCCCGGAGTTGAAAGGGAAAATCGATGGCATGGCCATTCGAGTGCCGACCCCCAATGTATCGCTCATTGACCTTTCGGTTGAAGTCGAACGCGATTGTGATGCGGTAACGGTGAACGCGGCCTTTCAGCAAGCTGCCCAGGGCTCGTTAAAGGGTTATTTGCAAGTCTCTGAGGCCCCTATTGTTTCAAGTGATCTCAATGGGTGTTCATACTCAGCCACCGTAGACGCACCTCTCACATCCGTCATCAATAAACGACTGGTTAAGGTATTTGCCTGGTATGACAATGAATGGGGATATTCGTGCCGCTTACACGATCTGATCAATGTTCTCGCTCAACACCGTTAAATATCGCATCACCGCAGTGTTATCCGGCTTTCCCCCGCCAACCACCGGCATCGGAAGGGAAAGGAAGGCATGAAGCATTTAAAAAAACAAACCATTGATCAGCTTGACCTCCGCAACAAACGCGTACTGATTCGCGTGGATTTTAACGTTCCCCTCGATGACTCCTGCCAGATCACGGACGATTCAAGGATACGGGCCGCCCTTCCCACCATCAACCGTGCTGTAGATGAAAACGCTGTCGTGATTCTCTGTTCCCACCTGGGACGCCCGGATGGGACCATCAACCAGGCCCTCAGCCTGGCTCCCGTAGCCAAGCGACTCCAGCGACTATTAAATAAACCGGTTGAATTTGTTGCCGATTGCATTGGGCCGGCCGTTGAAGCTGTCGTGAATAAAGCCAAACCGGGCGACGTGGTGGTATTAGAAAACCTGCGCTTTCATCCGGAAGAAGAAAAAAACGACGACCAGTTCTCGTCACAATTGGCCTCCTTGGCAGATGTGTACATCAATGACGCATTTGGAACCGCTCACCGGTCTCATGCCTCCACTGTCGGCATCACCAAATATGTGAAGGTATCTGCGGCAGGATTTCTCATGAAACGGGAAGTCGAAGCCCTGGAAGGCACAGTGGAGAACCCCGTTCGTCCGTTTGTGGCCATTTTGGGAGGGGCCAAAGTTTCGGGAAAAATCGGGGTCATTGAAAATCTTGGCAAGGTGGTCGATAAAGTCATCATCGGTGGGGGCATGGCCTTTACGTTTATTAAGGCCATGGGATTGGAAATCGGCCAGTCTCTCGTCGAAAAAGACATGCTGGACTTTGCCAAGCGCATTCACGAACAGGCGATGGCTCAAAAAATCAAATTCTATCTTCCGGTCGATTGTGTTGTCGCCGCCAGTCTCGACCCTGAAGCGGAAACAAAAATTGTCCCGGTGCAGGAAATCCCCGCGGGCTGGTACGGCATGGACATCGGGCCCGCGTCGGTCCGCCTGTTTAGCGAAGCCGTTCAAAACGCCAAAACTATTTTGTGGAATGGCCCCATGGGAGTCTTTGAGCGTGATGCATTCTCACGCGGGACCTATGCAATGGCCCATGCTGTGGCCAATGCCTATGCGAAAACCATTGTGGGAGGAGGAGATACGGCTCTCGCCGTGTATCGAGCCGGAGAATCGGAAAGTATGTCCTTCATTTCAACCGGTGGTGGTGCGGCACTTCAACTCCTGGAAGGCAAGCATATGCCGGGGCTCGCAGCCTTACCCGATCGTCTTTGATCCCAACGCCCCCCTTTTTTTGATTTCCAAAAGTTAAGAGGTCCTCATGCGTCGTCGATTCATTGTCGGCAATTGGAAAATGCACAAGACGATTTCCCAGGCCGAGTCCCTGGTGACCGAAATTCTCCAAATATATCAACCGCAAGATTCGGTAGAATTGGCCATCGCTCCTCCCTTCGTGTCGTTGCCGGCAGTTGCACGTCTGCTGGCCTCGACTTCCATCAAGTTGGCTGCTCAAAATACCTGTGCCAGTGACGAGGGCGCTTTTACCGGAGAAATTTCGCCACCCATGCTCCGGGACGTCGGCTGTCACTATGTCATTATTGGGCATTCCGAACGACGGCATATTTTCGGGGAAACCGACCAGGATATTAACAAAAAAGTCCACGCCGCCTTCCACCATGACCTTCTACCGATTTTATGTGTCGGGGAACGTCTGGAAGAACGTCAATCCAATAAAACGCAGGCCGTCATTCAACAGCAATTGCAAACCTGCCTTAAAGGTCTCGAATCCAAAGACTTTGCGAAGATCACCATCGCCTACGAACCTGTCTGGGCCATTGGGACCGGCCAGGCGGCTACCGTCGACCAGGCAGCCGAGGTCCACGGCCACATCCGGTCTTTTCTTGCCATGCAATGGGGCATCACACCTGATCAGACAAGAATCATTTACGGTGGCAGCGTGACCCAGGACAATGCCAACAGTCTCTTTCAATCTTCACAAATTAATGGGGCTCTCGTGGGAAAAGCTTGTTTGAATTCCGAATCCTTTGTTAAGATAGCTGAATCAGCTTTTTCCAATTAACCAGGAACACGCCAACGAACACGTACACATTATGTATACCCTGACCGTCATTCTTCATATCATTGTCTGTTTTCTCATGATTGCCGCCATCTTGCTCCAGGCAGGAAAAGGCGCTGAGATCGGTGCTTCATTTGGAGGATCTTCTCAAACGGTGTTTGGAAGCCGGGGCCCGGGTACGTTTCTAAGCAAGATCACAGTGGGCGCTGCTATAGTATTCATGCTGACGTCGCTCAGCCTGGCACTCCTTTCTAAACAGGCCAATACCTCGTCCACCGTAATAGATCTTCACCCAACCTCACACCATGAAACGTCCTCCTCTCCGGCAACCCCCCAGACCACTCCTGAACCTGAAACCAGCACAGCTGAACCCGAGTCAGAGACGACTCCGGCCCCGACTGCTCCATAAACTATTTTTTTCCTGAGTCGGTAAGTATTTTGACAATTGATAGAATGGCCACACCATCGTGTGGCCACCTGAATAGAAAGGCTAACTCCTAAACAGGAGTGAGCCAATTGGCATACGAAGCTTCTTCGCCACGCACAATTCTAAAAAAATCATCTTGCAGGGATTTCGTAAGGGCCCCTGGCTTACCTTCGCCGATTGTTCGATCATCCAATTCGCGAACCGGCGTCACTTCGGCAGCGGTTCCGGTAAGAAATATTTCGTCTGCCACATACATCGCATCCCGGGTAAACCGCTCCTCAATCACCGGGATGTTTTTGGCTTTCGCCATTTCAAGAATCGAATTCCGGGTAATCCCGTCCAGGATCGAGGTCAAGGGAGTCGTTTTTAAGACCCCCTTTTTCACAATAAACACGTTTTCTCCCGTTCCCTCAGAGACATATCCATCAGGATCAAGGAGAATACATTCGGCATATCCGGACTTCTTGGCCTCCCATTTGGCTAAAATCGAATTGACGTAATATCCCGAGATTTTTGCCCGGGTCATGGATACATTCACATGGTGCCGGGTGAAGGATGAGATCTTTGCCCTGATGCCTTGCGCCAAGGCATCCTCCCCTAAATACGATCCCCACGGCCAAGCCGCAATAGCCAGACGAATCGGATTATCGCCAGGGTACACTCCCATTGCACCGTAACCCACATAGGCGATCGGTCGGATATAGCAGGAGGCCAATTGATTGACTCGAACTGTCTCAACAATGGCGTCCGACACCTCTTTTTTGGTAAAAGGCATGGGCATCATCGTAATATGTGCAGACTCAAAGAGCCGGTCCACATGCTCTTGTAAACGAAAAATGTTTGATCCGGCCTTGCCCTCATAACAACGGATCCCCTCAAAGGCCGCCAGACCATAATGGAGAGAATGGGTAAGAACATGAACCGAGGCCTCATCCCAATCGACGAGGGCTCCATCCATCCAGATTTTTTTTGCAACAGTTACCATAGAAGTATTTCTCCGATTGACAGAAGCTGAAATAGACAGGATATGTGAGCGAAGGGTATCACGGGTTTTTTTTTACTAAGCATCAAGAACGCGTGATGATATACTAAAATCTTGACATAAATGTAAACATACTGGCAAAATGTTCGTTTGTTAAGGAGCTAAAAAACATGTATGCAATTATCGAAACAGGTGGAAAACAATACCGGGCGGAACCGAACGGTATCCTACAAGTCGAATCACTTGAAGGGGATGTCGGGTCGATCGTTCAATTCGACTCAGTGCGATTTGTCCAAACCGAACAAACGCCTATTGTCGGCTCTCCCATGATTACAGATGCAATAGTCAAAGGAGAGATTATCCGACATGCGCGAACCCGATCCATTACCATTTTCAAAAAGAAACGACGAAAAAACTATCGACGGACCAAGGGCCATCGTCAAGGATTCACGCAAGTCCGAATCACTGAGATTTTGGCATCTGCCTAATATTGGTCTTTAGAATTCTTTTGGAGGTTTGACTCATGGCACATAAAAAAGGTGGCGGATCATCCCGCAACGGTCGCGATAGCAATCCACAATATTTAGGCGTCAAAGCCTATGCGGGCGAAAAGGTGAGCGGCGGAAGCATCATCGTTCGTCAACGCGGAACAAAATTCTTTCCTGGGACGAATGTCGGACTTGGTAAAGACTATACCCTCTTTGCCAAAGTAGACGGGATCGTTAAGTTTGAAGGAGGAATCGCCCGCCGCAAGGTGAGCGTCTATCCGCCCGTCTAGCTTCCCTTCCCATTTCCTGCTTTTTCAATTCATCACCTTCATTTTTCCCTGATAAGTCCGGTAGGATTTGAGGATCAGTATGTTTATTGATCAAGCACGAATATTCATCAAAGCGGGTGACGGTGGCACCGGACACTGCAGCTTTCGACGAGAAAAATTTGCCGAATTTGGTGGTCCCAACGGTGGCGACGGCGGTGATGGAGGAGATGTGGTCTTTGTGGCCTCCAATAGAGTCTCAACCTTGCTGGACCTGCGATATCAAAAGCATTATGAGGCCACTTCCGGCGTAAGAGGCCTCAAGAGCAACTGCCACGGAGCCAATGGCTCCGATATCGTAATTCCCCTTCCTGTCGGAACTCTCGTAAAAACCGAGGACGGGGAAATCATCGCCGACCTTATTACAGAAGGACAAACCGCCATTGCGGCCAAAGGCGGCAAAGGCGGAAAGGGCAATGCACGCTTTGCCACGTCAACGAATCGAGCACCTCGTCAATTCGAGACAGGGACTCCCGGCGAAGAGCGATGGGTGAATCTGGAATTAAAACTGTTAGCCGATGTCGGCTTGGTTGGCCTTCCTAACGCCGGAAAATCCACCTTGATTTCAGCGATTTCTTCTGCACATCCAGAAATTGCGAGTTATCCCTTCACCACCCTTCGGCCTCATTTGGGAGTGGTGGAATGGATGGAACATTCGTCGTTTGTCGTAGCCGATATTCCAGGATTGATCGAAGGCGCTCACGAGGGGAAAGGGTTAGGAATTAAATTCCTGCGACATATCCAGCGAACCGCTTTTTTGTTATATCTGGTCGATATCACCGAATGGATTTCAGAAGATCCCGTCGAGATCGTTGAAACCTTACAAAGGGAACTTCAGGCCTTTGACCCCGAACTCCTTGAACGGCCATTTGCCATTGTGGCGACAAAAATTGATTCTCAGGGAAACGGCCAGCACTTGGAAGCCCTTCGGGGATATTGCAGCGCACACCACTATCCATTCTTTCCCATTTCGGCCGTTACCAGGGAAGGCCTTCCATCACTCGTGACCTATTTAGGAAAAGCCGTTCTGGAAGCAAAGACCTCATGCGCGAGCAAGTGCTAGCGGCGTGCAAGAGGATCGTCGTCAAAGTGGGAAGCAGCCTGGTGGCTTCCTCGCAAGGCGGTCTCCGTCTCGACCGCATCAACCGTTTAGCCCAGGAATTGGGCACGCTGCAGGCTCAGGACCGACAAATTGTCGTGGTTTCCTCCGGAGCCATCGTGGCGGGTATTTCACACCTCGCCATTTTTCCCTATCCCGCTGAATTACCCCTTCAGCAAGCCGCCGCTGCCGTCGGACAAAGCCGGCTCATGCGAGCCTATGAGATGGCGTTTGAAGAAACGAAAAACAAGATTGCCCAGGTCCTCTTAACTCACCAGGATTTATCCGACCGTCGACGATTCCTGAATGCACGCCATACCTTAAATACCCTTATCCAGCTAAAGGTCATTCCGATTATTAATGAAAATGATACCGTGGCTATCGAGGAAATTAGATTTGGTGACAATGATACCCTCGCTGGGGAAGTAGCCCACCTGGTTGACGCAGATCTGTTGGTGATTTTATCAGATGTCGATGGGCTCTATAGCCAGGATCCTCACCTCAATCCATCGGCAGAATTAATTCCTCTGGTTGCTAATGTCACCAAGGACATTGAAGATCTCGCCGGCACTTCCCGAACACAAGCCAGCCGTGGAGGCATGGTCACTAAGATCAGAGCTGCCAAACAGGCAGGACGCTTTGGAGTCCCGACCCTCTTATTAAACGGAGAAACTCCCCATGCGTTGGAAAATGTTCTTAACGGAAAGCCGGGAGGAACATTTTTTGTGTCAGACCAATCACCTCTGACCAGTCGAAAGCAGTGGATTGCCTATACGCTTCGACCTAAAGGGGAGCTCCGGTTAGACGAAGGAGCGGTAGCCGCTCTCACCCTTCGAGGAAAAAGCTTACTACCTTCAGGCATTCTGGATATTTCAGGTATCTTTCTGACAGGAGACCCCATCACCTGCGCCACCCGGGAGGGAATGCCGTTCGCGCAGGGACTCACGAATTATTCAGCCGAAACCCTCCACCGCATCAAGGGGAAAAAAACGTCAGATATCAGGCAACTCCTGGGCTCATTGGAGTATGAGGAAGTCATTCACCGGGATAATCTGGTTCTGACGAAGCGCCAGGTCTCATAAGCGACGTGACTTCCGGCTCATGTACAATGCTCTATTGGCACAGGTGTAGATCGCCTTTATCTTCAAAAAATTACACATGGATCTGAGGAATATTTCAAAAATATTGCTGTTTCCCCAGCATAGGAGTGACCGAGCCGCATCAGAGAATTATGGTGGAGTATTTAAAAAGACCTCTCCAGAACTGCCCTGAGGCTTCTCGAAGGGAAGGCCGCAGCCGCTTGGACGAGCGGAGGGTACGGTGGAGTTGGTGAGCACGGCCAAGGACCAACATGGCTGCGCGCTTGCGCGTCGAAGCGTGCTTCAACGCGTAGACGCGAAGCCGCTTTCAGCCTTTATGGCTACTTCCCCGAAGGAGGCCCGGCGAAGGAAGGCAGGGAACGCCGCTACCGGCCTTTTTCAACACTCTCCACATGAGAAAAATCTAGCCTGATGTTTATCGGCCTCCTAGGCGGCTCATTCAATCCCATCCACAATGGGCATTTGCATATTGCCCAGTATGTTTACAACGCGATTCAGCTCGATAGGATAATTTTCATTCCGACGGGGGATCCTCCCCACAAACCATCGGACTCCCTGGTGCAGGCCCATCACCGGCTCGCAATGGTGCAGCAAGCGGTTGCCCCGTTTCCCTACTGCACGGTATCCGATTACGAAATCCAATCTGAGGCAGTGTCCTACAGTGTCGACACCGTCACTCATTTTAAAAATGAATGCCCCGAGGGAACGGAGTTGGGGTTTATTGTGGGGCTTGATGCTTTTCTGGATTTCTGCAGTTGGAGGCAGGTGGACCATTTGCTCACCCTGTGTCATTTTATTGTCTGCTCAAGACCCGGGGCTGCCTTCACACAACTTCAGGCCCTGCCGTTCCTACCTGCGGCAAAGCCTCAAGCACTTCAAAGCCTTGACCAACAGGATACGACCCGGCTGGACATCTTACTCCCCTCTGGAAAAACACTTTATCTCCTGTCCGTACCACCGTGCGAGATCTCGGCCTCGACAATTCGAGAGCAACTGGCCCTTGGTTCTCGCGTCAGCCACTGGTTGCCGCCCACGGTAGAGTCCTATATAATTCGCCATCGATTGTACCAATGGCCCGTCTAACCCACCCGAAACCATCTCCTACCCTCGAACAGGCGGTCTTCATCGCTCAAGCGGCTCAAGAGAAGCAAGCAGGAGAGGTGTTGGTGCTTGATGTGGGAGCAATGACGTCAATCGCAGACTATTTCGTCTTTGCCTCAGGGGATTCCGAACGCCAGGTGCGAGGGATTGCCTCCTTCATTGAAAAGGTCATGTCCACACGTTATGAATTAAGCCCGGATATTGAGGGAAAAGAAACGGCCAATTGGATATTACTCGACTATGGAGACATCATCGTCCATATATTTAAATCAGACGTCCGGAAGTATTATGCCTTAGAAAGTATGTGGGCAGACGCTCCACAAATTTCTATTCCTGAAAGCCGTAAACCTTTTCCACAGGTCGCACAAGCCCCAAAAGCACCCGGAAAAGTCGCCAGGCTTTCATAAGCAACAAGAAGGTTTTAATTTTTTATCCCTAGGGTGGAAATCGAATTTTTTAGCAAAATAATGGAGAACCCCATGATCGCATTTCAAGATTTGGCAGATCGCGTGCTGGAGGGAATCGTCCCAAGCCGGGAAGAAGGCTTGGCCATTCTAGGCACCCCTCAGGACAAACTGCTCGATCTGGTCAATGCGGCCTATCGGATTCGTTCACGATATTTTGGCAACACCATCCGTTTGCAAATGTTGCTGAACGCCAAAAGCGGAGCCTGTCAGGAAGATTGTCACTATTGTTCCCAATCAACCATTTCCACCGCCCCCATCGAACGGTACGCACTCGTCTCTCCGGAAAAAATGCTGGAAGGCGCTCGACGGGCCGCACAAGCCAAAGCTCAGCGGTATTGCATTGTGATCAGTGGCCGCTCCCCCTTGCAATCGGAAATCACACACATCACCAGCGCCGTCAAACAGATTAAAGAGGAACTCTCGATTCAAATCTGTTGTTCACTAGGCCTCTTGAATGGCGAGCAGGCCAGCCAGTTAAAAGCGGCTGGAGTCGATCGTATCAACCATAATCTCAACACCAGTGAAGCCTATCACCCTGCTATTTGCACAACACACACCTACCAGGATCGTCTCGACACCCTGAAACATGCCCGCGCCGCCGGATTGGAACTCTGTAGCGGCGGTATCGTCGGCATGGGCGAACGGGACGAAGATCTGGTGGACCTTGCCTTGGCGTTGAAGGACATCCAACCCGATTCCATTCCCTTAAACATGTTGTACCCGGTCGAAGGCACCCCATTTGACGAAATGAAAAATCTCACACCCACCCGTTGTTTAAAAATTCTCTGCCTCTTCCGGTTCTTCCACCCCAAAACGGAAATCCGGGCAGCCGGTGGACGAGAAAGAAACCTTCGCTCGCTCCAACCCTTGGCCCTTTACGTGGCCGACTCCCTCTTCGTGGATGGCTATTTGACCACGCCGGGCCTTGCCCATCAGGAAGTCTGGAAAATGATCGAAGACCTGGGCTTTACGGTAGAAGTGAAGTACGAGGGCGCCGAAAACCCAAAAACCGAAACCTGTTCAACCTGATTGCCCAAACTGCGGCCTCCTAATAATCCTTCATCCATAGACTCTTACGAGTCAGTCATATCTCAAATCTTCAGCGATAACCTGCCGGCTGGCCCACCTGGCCGGCCCCCACGCCCCCAGCAATGCGGCCAGCAACGCCACCAGTAGAGCCATTCCCAACGTTTCCCATGGCAAGGTGAACTGAATCGTCCATCCAAAGGATTGCTTATTGATGACGTTAATCAACAACACCGACAGCGCCAATCCCACAAAAATGCCCAGGCCGGCACCCAAGCCGGCCACATAGCCGGATTCCCAGAATATCAGACTCTGGATTTGCGGGCGACTCATGCCCAAGGCCCGCAACGTGGCCAGTTCCCGACGGCGTTCGGTGATGGCGGTCATGAGGGTATTGATAATCCCCAGCACCGCCACACTTAGGGCAATCAACTCCAACACATAGGTGACACGAAACGTCCGGTCAAAAATTTCAAGAATCTCTGTTTTCAATTCTCCGTTACTGATTGTGACGATGGGGACGTCATTTTTTAATACCTGTTCGATCTCATGTCGCACGACCGGGAGCGACTGACCGGCCTTGAGATACACCGCAAAGACGGTTGCGTCAGACTCCCCCCAATACCGACGAAAGAGTTGGTCGTCCATGACCACTTTTCCCCCATCGGTGGCATAATCATAAAAAATGCCCTTGACCGGAAATGCCTCTGGTCCTGAAGGCGTCTTCACGTCAATATGACTTCCTACCGTCAGCCCCAGCCGCCCGGCTAATACCTCAGACACAATCACGCCTTCATCTTTGATCGTTTCTTGTAAGATGGGAGTGGAATCACCTGTCACAAACAGATATTGGCTGCGCGCGGCATGCAGGGCCATGTCGCGTGCGACCAAGGACACCGACTCCCCTGAAACCTCCCCCGTCGTTTCCATATAGGGATCAACCGCCTCGACCCCTGGGACCATCATCACCGTCTTGACTAGAGACAACCGCAGACCAAGCTTGCCGTTCCCGCCCTCTTGGTCCCCTAGCCAGGACACCGGCGCCACGATGATATCCGCCAGCATCGTTTGCTCAATCCAGATGTCTACCGTATTCCGGAAACTCTGGATCATGATGCCCACCCCGACCATGATGGCCAACCCGACGACAATCGCCGCCATGGTCACACTGGTCCGACCGGGATTGCGGCTGATCTGTTCCGCCGCGAGGGACGGAAGGAGGCCCCATTGCCCGCTTTGCCATGTTCTCCTCCACTCATGAATCAGCCCGCAGAGCACAGGCCCCAGGGCCGTTCCTCCCACCAGAAGACAAAACGCCGCGGCATACCCTCCGACCGGAATACCGTCCACAGGGGCCATGGTACTCAAGGCGGCGCTTCCACAAAAGGCGATCACCACAATCCACCCTGACTTCCTGTATGAAACAGATTCTTCATCCTCGGATTGGCCCACCGACAAGGCTTGAACCGGGGCAATCGTGCTGGCATCCCAGGAAGGGCGGAGCGCTCCCAGAAGGGAAACCCCGGCGCCAATCCCTATCGATTCCACTAACAGCCAGGGATGAACCTGTGACACCGCCAAAGACGTGACCCCATATAATTCGCCGGCACTTTGCCCGATGAGCGTCGTCAACCCGCCGGCCAGGGAGACTCCGAACCAGGAGCCCAAGACTCCACCCACAAGGCCGAGCAGGCCAGACTCCAAGAGAAATAAGCCCGTGATGGCTCGCCGTTCCATGCCGAGTGCCCGGAGAATGCCAATCTCCCGACGATGGTGTGCCACCGAAAATGCCATCGTGTTATAGACCAGAAACACTCCCACTAACAGCGCAATTCCACTGAGCATGGTGAGATTAAACTGGAAGGCTTTCAACATCGATTCCACTTGCTCCGTCCGTCTGGAGGATTGACTCATTCGGATATCCGGCGGCACCACAGTTTTCAAAGCTTGGATGAGGGTGGCCCCCGACACGCCAGGTTCAGGAACGACGGCAATGGAATGCAGACGTCCCAACCAACCAAACACCCATTGGGCTGCTGCTATATCCATGATTGCCTGTCGCTCGGTGCCTTGGAGAAGAGCGTCGGAGGACCTCAACAGCCCCCCCACGATCAGATCATGGGAAAGACCCTGACTCGTCACAGTCAGTGTCTGCCCTTCGCGCAGCCCTAATTCCCCGGCAAACTCTTCCCCCAAAAAGACCGTCTGCGGCGAAAAGACCTGTTTCCACTGATTGTCCGTGATCGCGTTTGCCGAATCCCCTGATGGCCTAAGCCCTTCATAGTCCAGAAGATCGACTCCCCAAATCACCAGCGTGTGCCCCGTGGAGGGGCCTTCTTGGATCATGGACTCAATTTTCAGAACGGGCTGAGCCGATTGGACCCCTGGAAAACGTTGAATCTCCTCGATAGTTGACTCATCCATCCCCCCCGACCCGCATGATAGGGTGATGGACGCCTTTCCAACAACGGACGCCACCGAATCCTCAAAGGATTGATACACTGCGCCATTGGCCAGACGAATGGCCAACCAGGCCGAGACCCCGATCGCCACCCCGACCACTGTGAGAAAGGCTCGGAAGGGCTGATGGCGCACATGGTCAAGGACCAATAGAAGAAGAATTCGTATCATGGGAGCGGTTGTCGGAAGTAATGGACGTATGTTAAAACAACTAGAAAATTATGCGTGGGGCACGGACTCAACATGCCAAAAGGGAAAGTGACTGAATCGGAATCACCAGAAGAACTCTTGGAATCAAATTCCGAGGGACAATCTCTCACCGCGCGCCAAAAGGAAATCCTGAGCCTGGTAACTCAAGGCTTTACCAATCGTGAAATTGGTGAGAAGCTCGATATTAGCGTGCGAACAGTTGAAGTCCACCGCTTCAACTTGATGCGCCGGTTACGGGTCAGAAACGTGGCTCAATTACTCCGGCAAGCCATTGCGCTTCGCATCATCCCCCAAGGCCCGACGACTCCAACCACAAAGACCTGAGAGGCATGCATCTCGACCCGGCCTGCTCATTAAGCATTGAAAATGCAGCTGAACGCATTTGTTGACTTCACCCTGTGAAGGCGTTCAATCGCATTGCTCTTCACTCCATCTCCCGTAATTTCCCTCGACACGCCATCAATGACGGATAACCTTTTTGCATCAGACAATCGGCAATCTCCCCTTGGAGCCTTGCAAACACCTCGCAACCTTCCTCAACCAGCACTGTGCCGATCTGAACCGCCGAGGCGCCACACAACACATGCTCGAACACATCAATCCCGTGTTCCACCCCACCTGTGCCAATAATAGGAATCTGATCGCCCCAGATCTTCCAAAATGCGCGAACATTGGCCAGGGCCACAGGCTTGATTATCCGACCCCCCAATCCGCCAAATCCGCCTTTGGGCTTTATCACCACCATTTCCCGGTCCGGATCAACGACCAGGGTATTGCCCACTGAATTGATGACCGTAACAAACGCGACCCCGCTTCGCTGAAGCACCTCAGCAATTTTCTGATGATGGATCGGATCAAAGTAGGGCGGGAGTTTCACTCCGAACGGCACTGTCAGCAACGCACGAATTTCTGTTAACAACCGTTCCGTTTCCTCAAAGTCATAGCCGATCTGTGGCTTACCGGGAATATTGGGACACGACAAATTCACTTCCACCAAATCCGGTCGAGCGATCTCTAGGGCCTTGGCGCCTTCCAGGAAATCATCGGGATGAAGGCCGGCCAGACTGGCGATGACGGGTTTCCCAAACCGCTTCAACTCTGGAATGAGTTTCGCGTAGACGGGAAATCCTAAATTGGGAAGGCCCATCGAATTGATCGAGCCGCCGTCGAAGGCCACATACCTCGGTTGAGGATTCCCCTCACGGGCTCGCGGCGTCATCGATTTGGTCACAATCGCACCGGCCTGGGACATGCCCAACGCCTCCAGTTCTTCCGGCGTCACGCACAAGGCTCCTGACGCGTTCATCACGCCAAAGGGAAACGACACACCGGCAATGACTGTTGAAAGATCCATTTTGTATTACTCCAATTGTCCATCTCGAATCGAGACGATCCGATCCGCTGCCTGAGCGGCACGTAATGAATGGGTGGCCAAGAGCACCGTCTGGCCAAATTCCTTCGCACATTGACGCAGCAAGGACACAATTTTTTCTCCGGTTTCACCATCCAAATTGCCGGTGGGTTCATCAGCCACAATCAGTCGAGGGCGATGCCCAAAGGCCCTGGCAAGCGCGACCCGCTGCTGCTCTCCTCCGGATAATTCATGCGACCGGTGACCCAGCCGATGACTCATCCCTACCCGCTCCAGCATGTCAGCGGTTCGTGTTCGGATTGTTCCGGTTTCCTCACCTCGTAAACGCAAGGGAAGGGCTACATTTTCTTCGATCGTCAATCCCGGGATCAGATGGAAAGCTTGAAACACGATCCCCACCTCCTCCCGACGCCATCGGGTCCATTCCTGATCACCAAACCCCAGACAGGAACGCCCATCCAGCAGGATATCTCCGGACGTCATCCAGTCCAGCCCGGCCACCAAATGCAATAGCGTGCTTTTTCCACTCCCGCTGGGCCCCATGAGCGCACAAAATTCTCCCTGCTGAATGTCCACACAGACATCCCGCAACGCCACCACCGAGGTGGATCCGCGCTGATATTCCTTATAGACATGTTGAAACTGAATCACGTGAACCTATCAGAAATTTATGCCCTCAGTAAGGCTCTTGAATCATGGCATATTCGCTATCTCTCCTATATCATAACGAAGGTAAATGGACCAAGGCGCTCCACAATCATTAGGCATACTCCACGGTTGACCTCAGCTTGGAAAGTTCGCCTCCATGGCTCCACCATTTACCACGACACGTCTACTCCGAAGGCTCCTGCATATCATTTTTCCCACCGCCTGTGCCGGCTGTCAGAATCCCTTGCAGGACGATCCCGTTCCGTTTTTTTGCCGCCGGTGTTGGGATAGGCTGAAACCCATTCCAGGCCCGGTTTGTCCACGATGTGGACGCCCCTTTGCCTCTCCCATTGCCCTATTACATAGTCCCACTCATCAGTGCGGAGCCTGCCGCGCACGACCAATGGCTCTTACGCAAATCTGGAGCCTCTTTCCCTACCAACCCCCACTAAAAGAAGCCATTACCCTCTTCAAATACCGGGGAAAACTGTCTCTGACTCAACCACTCGCCCAAGCCATGGTTGAAGCCTTGCCCGCTTTACCAACCCTAGATGCCATCATTCCAGTCCCCCTTCATCCGCAACGCTTACGAGAACGTGAATACAATCAATCCCTGCTGCTCGCAAACCGAATGAGTCACCACCTGGGGATTCCTCTTTTCCTGGCGTGTTTACTCCGGATTCGTCCCACAGTCCCTCAAACCTCATTATCAAGGAAGGAACGACTCACGAATCTGCGTCGGGCTTTTTCTGTCCCCAAGCCGGCCCGTATCAAGGGCAAACGAATCTTATTGGTGGACGATGTCTTAACCACTGGCACAACCCTGCAGGAATGCGCCAAAACGCTTCGGCGTGCCGGCTCAGGCCCGGTGTATGGGCTGACACTTGCCAGAATGGTGTAAGGGGCTGTTGAAAAAAGCCGCCAGCGGCGTTCTCGCCATTTATCCGTATTCACGTACTGGAAGTACGCTCTGTGCGCAAAAATGACTGCGGCCTTCCTGGACGGACTATTTTGAACGCCCCGAGGCCTCTGATATGCAGCGTACCTGTGGGTTAATATGCCCTTGAAAATTATTATTATTCAACACTCCAGTAAGGTATTTGTTGCCGATCCCTGGTGGAGATCGAGGCAAATAGTCTGCCAACATCGATAGACTGCTGGGGGTTTTCTCTGAATACCCCCACCTCACTTTCTTCTCCTCTTGCCTGTCTTTTCTCGATTGGCCCTTTTCACCAGCCCCTTCTATGAGGACCTAAGAAAAATAAGCCGTAAGTCCGATACCTCCGCCCTATTACCATATTGGAGACCTTTAGATCCCTAAAAACCAATTTTCGACTCTTCCCAAAGAGACCATTTTGCGATATATACAGCCCGTACATTGCGATCAGGAGGAACGACTCAATGCCCATTTACGAATACCGTTGTCAGGATTGCCGGAAGCGCAACTCCTTTTTAATCCTCACCTCGAACGCTCCAGTTCCATCCTGCAAGCATTGCCGAAGTACCAACCTGGAACGCATCATGTCCCGCTTCGCTGCACCCAAATCGGAAGAAGCCAGGATGGAAGCCTTGGCCGATCCCAGTAACTTCGGGGACCTGGACGAAAACGATCCACAGAGCATGGCACGCTTCATGAAAAAAATGGGAAAGGAGATGGGGGAAGACTTAGGAGAGGACATGGACGAGGCCATGGACTCGATGGACACCGACGATATGGATATGGGGATGCCTGCCACCGAGGGCGATTAGCTCGACTACTCAAGCAAAACTACTTGACTTTTCTTAAACTTTCGGTAAGCTACACTCACAGATAGGACGTTCAGGAGATCCAAGGAACATTCTGCATGTTTGCTGGACAATATTATTGTAAAATCGACGAAAAAGGACGATTTGTCGTCCCCAGTCCTATCCGTGAAGAAATCGAAATTCACGGGAATAGTCTGATGTTCCTCAAGGGACAGGACATGCCTGTTTCCGCCTATACTAATCCGGAGTGGGCCAAGATCCTGGAAAACGCCAAACAATCTCTTGATGAAGACCAACGACGTCTTTTCATGTATCACATGGTCTCGGAAGCCTCCGCATCAGAAATGGATAAGGCAGGTCGCATCCTCATCCCGGGCCGGTTTCGCAAACTCGTCCCGGTGGATGAGGATCAAGAAGTGGTGTTAGTGGGCATGTTTCATCGCCTTGAAGTGTGGAATCCATCGGAATGGCGACGTTTTGTCCATGTAAACGAAGACACCTTTGAACACAGCATGAGCAAAATTCAGAGCCTCCTCTAACAGACCCTTTGCTTCTCGTTCCACCACCGATACCATACCCCTTTCATAGATGCCCCATTGAGAACTATTCGTATTCCCTCCTTTCCCAAGCTGTTGCAGTCCAAAGGGAAGGGTGGCCTAGTCCTCCTCCACAGTCATAAAAGAAAAGCCAGAACTGCAGATTCCGGGATGGATTGGTCGAATTTGGGCGGCGATACTCTGTCTCCTCGCGAACTTTTTGTTGTCTTGCCGCTTCCACCCAGCATCAACCATCAATACGCCACCGTCAACGGCCGGAGGGTCCTGGCCTCACCAGGCCGGCATTATAAGACCGCCGTGGCCCGACACTTACTCACCATCTTGCGGCAATCATCTCATCGGACGGAATTTTTAGAGCAATTGGAGAACCACACGCTTAGCCTTTCTCTTCGCTTCCACTTCAAAACAGCCCTGCGACGGGATCTGGATGGCGGACTCAAAATCGCGCAAGATGCCATTTGCCAGGCCATCGATTTAAATGACAACCGCATCACCGAAATTCATCTCCACAAAGACCTGGATTCTGTCCGTCCCCGCCTGGAATGCCTATTAGCCATTCAGGAACCGATCGCCAGGACAATCCGATCGTCCAAAAAACTCTCGATGGTCAGCAAAGCAGGTCCTCGAACTGCGCCTCAGTCCTCAACAGCCTATAATCCTCATTGAAACCTGGATCCTCTATCCTCTCTAACGGCTGACATTCCATGTGCCGTTGGCCCTTCCAATCCGGATTCACCAGACTGGACTTTTCAATTAACTGAAGAAATCGGTCATGAGTGGTGGCTTGGGCGAGGACGCTTCATGCTGAGACCGCTCTGTTCAGTAATGAGATGAATATCTACTCTTGATCCGCAAAATCGCTGAAATGGTAGAAAAGGCGGAAAAATTAGATAGAGGTGACTGCGCGAGAGAGAGAATGCAGAACGATGGTCAATGGGTGCTTGGCCGCTCTCGTAGGATGGTTGGTCAGGGCCGGGAACAAAAATCCCATCTTTTGGCCCTTGCAGTGCCGGACAAGTCCAGGCAACCAAATGCTGTCGCCGAGGTAATGCAGTTTGACAGACACCCGCGTCCCCCTTAGCACAGGAGGAATTTGATTGTCGGGGAATTCAACGAGCATACCCTGAGGACTGAGATTGAGCACACGGCCCCGACACACTGTGTCTTGCCCATAACGAATGGCAACCGGAAGCACTTGGTAGGGTTTGACGGACATCCGGCGAAACGACCGTCGATCTCCTTGAGGAATTGGTATCGGTTGCCAGAGGTCTTGTCTCAGTGCGGTCGATGTTCCCATCGTCAGGACTCCGCTGGATGTTCTTTGTTAGATTCAAAGATCTTCAAGGCTTCATCTTCGCTGGAAAAGATGGGGATCCATTCCCCAATTTCGGTGATTTCCAGGACATCCCGAACAAACCCTATGGGAGAAATAATGGCCAGCTTGCCACCAATTCGTTGAAAGCGCCGTTGGGCGAGAACCAACCATCCGAGGGCAGCGCTGTCAATAAATGATACAGCCACCATATTTAACATCACAAACCGATAACCTTGCAGAATGGCATGATCAATCCGCCATTTAAAATCCTGTCTGGCATGTTGATCAAATCGACCCATAAAAGTCTCCACCAGGGTATCGTGGCTGAGACTCCGTTCGGAAATAACCATAGAAGATTCTTTCGGGGTGAATTGGGTGGTATCTTCTTGTATCGGTTTTCCTTCCTCCACTCTTAACCCGGCATGCCGGCAAAGAATATGTTTGATCTTCAATAAGCTTGACGAGGCCTTTCAGGGTTGGGAAAGGAGTTCCACCATGACATCATCGATAAACTGAACCGGTGACGGCTTGCCGGCACCGCTCTGAAAGGGACGGGTCACGCGAAGCTGGATGGTATGCCGACCTGCTGTCACAGGGACTGTTCCAATGAAATGGTGCTGAACCGTGCCGCCATCCTCCATCGGACCGACATTGAGATCGGCGATGACTTGATCATCAACAATCCATTCAAACAATCCCCCGTTCAGATTCCTTTTATAATCTGGTGAATGGTAGATAGCCCCCACACGGGCTGAGAGCTGAATGAGGCCGGGATCTGTTATTGTAGTGAGACTAATCCCTCCACCTTGTTGCACGTCATGGGCAGGAGCAAAATGAAGCTGGCCGACTTGGACCTGAAGACAATAAGAGGGAGAACCTGGGTTCCCAAAATCACACAGGGCAACGGTAGGAAATCCCTTGCCCCCTAAGGTTCCATTGGAGGTAGAAAATACCGTCCAGTCAGAAAGGGTCCCCGATTCAAAATCCGTGGTGAGGAGGACTTGGGCCGAAACAGGGCAAATTCCCATCGACACGATGCCAATGAGAAAAGAGAAGCCCCATCGTTGAACAGCATATAGGCACGATTCAATTTTTGAAACCATCGCGATATTTACCTCCCTGACCTGCACCTTTTTGCCACTCAGAGTTTTTTTCAGACTTGAATGCCTGATAAGATAGGAAAAAGCGGGTGGCCATTTCCAGATTTCTCCGCTTGAGTCTCTACTTAGACCACAGATTCTTGCCTTAAGAACCCCCTTTTTCCCGTTCTTACCGACGGCTTCAAGGACACAGTAGACTCGTGCACGACACAATTCATTTTTTCATTCACCCGAACACCAAGGTCCGTACCATATGAGCACACTCTTCACACCTCTGTTCGTCTTTTGGCCAATAGTCGGAGGAATTTCCTGTCTGATGGGTCTTTCCTCACCGTCCTGGGCTCAACAAACACCACTGGAGGCTCATCCGGTTCATCCCCTGATATCAGCCCAAGTTTTAGTGGTCGAAACCATCGCGCTCACGGAGCGGGGACTCCAGGACTCCACGGCTATTACAAAGACCGTCACCGACCGATTGGCCGAAACAGGATTTACCATCGTCGCTACTCCAGAAGAGCCTCACGATGCGATCATTCGGGTGAAATGCGAAGAACGACAGACATTCACGGGCCCGAGTAAACACCGGAATACGAGTCCGGCCCTAACTTCACGATTATGGAAAGGCCCTGCTTGCCATATTTCTTATCGCTATGGAGAACAATTTCCTCCTTGGAACTGGGATGTTCACACCTCATTTGAAGATACCAGTAAGGCTGCCGAAATCGCAGGAGCCTCGGATACGGGAACCTTCGCCATGACTGCTCTAAACACCCGACTGCAACAAGATAATTTCCCATTGTATCTGGTGGCGGAGTGGGAACAAGCCGAAAGATTGCTGATGCTCTTACAGAAATCCTCCGACAATATTGACCGGCAAACAACAATCCTCAAACTTTTGGGAACTCTGGCTTCCGATCAAGCCTTCGAAGCCCTTAAGCAAGCGCTCACCAACCCCGCACTGACACCGACAGCCCTGGCGGCCCTTGGGCAACAAGGAGAAAAGGCTATACCTGCCTTGGCTTCATTTCTGGAATCCTCTCCGAACTCGGACCACAGATTAGCCGCTATGCAAGCCTTGAGCGCCATTGCCACCCAGAGCAATGCTCCCCCCTTATTCACCCAGTTTATGAAAGCTTTGGATACAGAAGAGCCCAAAATACAAACGGAAGCCGTCAAAGGCCTTGGGAACCTTGGGGATCGACGTGCGATTCAACCTTTGGAAAAACTAAACCTGAAAACCTGGACCAACCCTTCCACCAGTCCTGACATGATGGCTCTCCGTAAAATGTTGAGTTGGAGCCTCTGGCAACTCAGTCCAAGCGCTCACACCGCAGAATGAATCACACGTGGATAATTCAGCCTGGGGAAAACCATATCTGAGAATTTCATCCAAGACTCTTCTCATTTTTAAAAAATGAATCAAAAAATTTCCGGAAGTCGCCTTTTCTCTCCCTCTTCACCAAACCGCATCCGTTTAAAATCATTGTCAAATTGACTACCTGTTCAACACATATCCCGGACTTCCCAGCAGCAAAACGCTGAGAGACTGAACCCCTTGACCGCTTTTCAGAGGATCGACAATTTTATGGATAGAGCAGGTCTGAATTTAAATTCCCCCTACCAGACCAAATTTCCTAAACCAGCTCGCAGGGTGGTGACGGATCGGAATTACGAAAAACTCACAGGCCATACGGACAAGAGCAAGCAGAAGGCTCAGATGACTGGAGGCCCCTCAATCTTGCGCACAGCAAATCAACACGTCGGGATTTGGAAAAAATATGTGAGGGGTTCTAACAATGAATAACCGATGATGGTGCGCCCGACAGGAGTCGAACCTGTAACCTCTTGATCCGTAGTCAAGTGCTCTATCCATTGAGCTACGGGCGCTTTTACTGAATTTTCAATACGTTAGGTGAGTTCGTCAAGCAGGGTCAACTGACTAGCGTAAAATAAATGCTAACCCGGAAAAACCGTCCCTCTTAATAGCCTCGGTGAAATCCACTCTACCATTTACTAACTTTTCCTGTCCTAATTTTATGGGCGGAAATTTTAAATAAGGGGTCAATCTCTCTCCGTAACAACCAGCCTTATACCCGTTCTTTCCTAAACGCGTCAATTCGTTGGATAGGACCAGGACCACCCATCCTTACAAATTTTGATGCTTGAACCATTCGGTTGGTTTGAGGTGGTCGTAAAGATTAATAAGGTCCGGATAGGCCAATTCTTGTGCGAAAGGCCACAATTTAATTAGGAGAAATGTCCGATCATCTTGCCTGGAGAAACATATTTTTCTTATGGTGTCAAAGATTGATTTCCCACTTGAGATTATTCCTCGTTCGTTCTCCCGTTAATCCGACCGCCAATCCCTATTGAACTTCATGCTCGAGGGTGGAAACACAAAAATCCTGCCCAAAATTTAGAATCGCCGCACATAACGGGTTCCATCTTACCATCTGATGGCACACTGGTGTGCCATATCCCAGATGGGGACAACCGGAACCACTCCGAAATACCAGATTTTCATATGCGTCTTTCAACAGGAGATTCTTCGTAGTGACTGGTCATTTCAACCGGAACGCTGATGCTCCGACCTGACTCACGGTGAGTACTCATAAAGTTGGCACATGGCTCAGACATCCTGGCCTTAAACCGGACTACGAAGACGAAAGAAAGTCCATGCGGTTCGGCGGCAAGCCTACAAAATGACAATTCTTTTAAATTTAGCCGAATCCGTCCTTCCTTTAGTTGTGGACGTCCTCGATGGGAAATACGTATTTTCTTTTAGCCTGTCTGGGGAATTGATGCCCATCTCCTGTGAGCGTCAACTGTCAATAAAACATCGTCAAGATCTCTTTTCGACAGGTCCAGAAATAACAGTATCAGCAAATTAATTTCCGCTAGTCATATGGGAATCAAAAATTAAGGGAGGAAGAAGCCATGCTTGCCGTTAGAGAGCATTGTCAGCACAACACGAAAATTCTTGACCTCTCAGGCAGTTTCGACGCCAGTTCCAAGTTAGGCCTTGAAGTCGCCATCCTCGGAGCAAAAGAAATGGGCTGTCAACATATCATTTTAAATTTTTCTGAGATTACCTGGATTGATTCAATGGGATTAGGGCAATTATTCCTTTGGTATCACAAGATGAGACCCAATCACGTGCACCTCAGTATCGTCAGCCCGCAACCGACGGTCAAAGATCTCTTAGAGTCGACCCATCTCTCAGAAATTGTTCCTATTTATCAATCTGAAAAAGAAGCTGTGGAGGCTCAACTTCAGACTCCTTACGTATGAACAATCCAATTTTCTGCCTTTCAGAAAGGGTGGAAGACCTCCTCTTGAATTATCCTCCCCAATTTCTTGGAATAGCTATTCCCGCAACCCTTGATTTACTGAGCAAGAAATCGGACCACCGCCCATGATGTCAGTAGAGGTGAGCCATCCCTTTCCCCATTGGTATCCAGTAATTTCCAGACAAGCACTCTCCATACCTTTGTTACCGATGCTCCAGGAAAAATGCTGAAGAACCCGGAATTACGAACACCCGATTGAAGATGCATGTAAGCAATTCGAAAGAATGAACTTTTCTCATGCAACTGTTGTCTCCTTCTCCATATAGGAGAAATGACATGAAGAATTCAGGAATGAACACATTATACCCGACGCATGATTCCGTGAATGATTCCCTGCATACCAGGAAAACCCGTCCGTGTCTGTTGGTGGTTGAAAATGATCTTCGGTGGCAGAGTTGCTGAATACGGTTTTTGAAGATTGGGAAGATCACGTCTGTGTAGCCAGAAATGGACCGGAAGGTCTGAATATGGCCATGAATCATACGGTTGGCGAAATTTTGCTGGATGGGCATATGCATATGCCCCTGATAAACGGGGGAACCATGCTCGATGAATGACGATGGTCGGGATATCAAATGCCGGTACTGGCAATGTCCGGTAATTTAGACCTGCCAGCCCCTCGGCTGCTTGTGGGGGAAGCGCTCAAGGCTTCTCTTCTTAGCCCTTTAACCTGCAATCCCTCAAACAATCCTGTCATCAGATTTTGAAAAATAATGCAATGTCTGGCCCTCTCCTTCAGCTCTTTCATGATGGATAAACCCAGGTTGGAATGATTGTGTTGTTTCCCTTAATGATCGTGACAAAAATCGAGCACTACCTCTTAATGGGGATGGCAAGAAACCAATGGACCTGATCTAACCAGGAAGATGCTAACCCTAACTGTCGTAGCAGATAAGATGCAGTGGTTGGACAAAGTAATATCATGGTTTGGACATTTTTTCTACAAAGACTCCCCGTGCGACAGGTCGTCTTTGCATGCTCCCCCCTCCACAAAGTTGCATTTCTATAAGAGATTAACGCCCATAAGCATTGTGTTCTACAAAAGGTTTATTTTTTGCTTATTTCGGACTCAACGGTGGAAAGCGACTGTTAGGGATTCAACAGGAGGCATTTCACATGAACCCCCAAAATTTGACATATTTACGGGTGATCGTGTGTTTAGCGAATGGATTACTTTTTTGCCTTTGGCCATAGAGAGGCTGCATGCGGGGACAGTGCCGGATATCCGAGGCACCTGGAAAGATGGCCCGAGTAGTGGTTCAGCAACGGGATGTCAGGATCCGGATGATAATGGACCCGACCATGATCCGGGAGGGGACACGTACAGTATTACCAACCAAATAGGCGCCAACTGGAGCGTAATACAAGTGGAGACCGTGGTTGCTAACGGATTTACCGCTGTACAAACAGTGACCTGCTCAGGAACCGTAGCAGCGAATGGAACAGTGAATGCGTCATGTCCTTATGTGGTTACCCTCAATGGCGGGTTTTGGTATAGCGGCACATCCACTTTAACCGCTTCCCTTGTGGGCAATACCTTGACCTATACGCTTGCCGGTCAGGATCTCGTGGGAGATACCTGTCAGTGGACTCAGACCGGAACAGATACCAGGATTGGGGCTGTCCCTCCTCCTATTGTTTTACCCATACCTACGCCTTACGACTTCAATGGAGATGGGAAGGGCGACCTGATCTGGCGCAACACAAACACCGGGAGCACGTCCATCTGGTTGATGAACGGGATAGTCCGGGCCTCGGTCGGTTTCCCTGGCGGGGTGCCGCTCAACTGGGAGATCGCGGGGATCGGCGATGTGACAGGGGATGGCAAGGCTGATGTCATCTGGCGTAATAGTACCAACGGCACGGTGGCAATCTGGCTGATGAACGGCACGACCGTGACGTCCACGGGTTTTCCAGGTAGCGCGCCAACCACCTGGGTCATTCAGGCCGTCGGGGATGTCAACGGCGATGGCAAAGCCGATCTGATATGGCGCAATAGCAGTGACGGCAACACAGCTATCTGGTTGATGAATAGGACCGCCATGGCCTCGGTTGCCTTCCCGGGCGGGGTACCGCTCAACTGGCAGATTGCGGGGATCGGCGATATGACGGGGGATGGCAAGGCCGATGTCATCTGGCGTAACGGCAGCAATGGGGCCGTGGCCGTGTGGGTGATGAATGGGACCACTGTGACCGGTACGGGGTTTCCCGGCAGCACCTCCACGGATTGGGAAATTGGGGGTGTTGGCGATTTCAATGGGGTTGGGAAGGCCGACTTTATTTGGAAGAATGACACAAGCGACATCGTGGCCATCTGGTTGATGAATGGGACCTCCATTGCGTCCTCTAAAGTATTGGGCGGCATCGCCTCGGCGTGGAAGATTGAGCAGGTGGGAGATATGAATGGGGATGGGAAGGCGGACGTGGTCTTGAAGAATACCTCCACAGGGGAGGTGAAAGTCTGGCTGATGAATGGGGTAACCCTGATTGGCATCGGCTCTCCTGATACAGTCTCCCCCTCCTGGGACATTCAACCTTAGAGCGATGACAACGCACTCGCTGAATCACTGAAAGAATAAGGCCTGAACACTAGGAGGGCCACGCTTTCTTTCTTTGGTCTCCCAAGGGCCTGGCCCACATTGGGGCGGGCTCTTTTTTCTCACCCAGTTGTTCATTGAAGAAAGGCCACCCCACAATAACCCCTGCCCGGAATGTAGGTCCTAAGTGGAATGGTCAGCATGAGCAAGCGCCTGTATTTTGAAAATCACCAACTGAGGAGACATGAGATGGACAAACGTTTTTACTACCAAAGCGAGGGAGAAAAACTCTCGTTGAGTGTTCGGTGGTGGCTCATTCTCTTTGCCGCAATTCTTCTTATGTGGATTGAGAAATAATCCTACCTCCATCTTCACGTGATGATTCTCATTCCCATTGGAAACTCTTTCCCAATCCCATTAACGAAAGTAAAATCGGACTTTCCCAACAAACTCTTTCCTCTTTGACTCATGAATCCCCATGTCTTTATGGGTGTCCTTTCAGATTCAACATGGCACTCTCCCCCAGCCCTTATGAACCAGGGTAGAAATGAGACCTTGGTTTGATCAATTTCCCTTGCAACCCAATGTTTTTTTGATGGGGTTCGCTACCCGTCTGGTGGGTCACGCCAAACACGGCACCAAGACAATATGTCAATTACCCACAAATCTTTGTACACATTTCCTTTACCTTCCAATTTTTGTATGGTGTAGGGAACCTTGTTCGATTGGAGTGAAGTCCAGCCTTATGCGCCACGCCCAAAGGGAGGACCCTGTTCAAAGAATTAGGACAAAGGACATGTTTTCGAGGAGGAAGTCACCATTTCTGCCGATTAAATCAACCAAATAGGCACCGCTGAAGTATGACGGAACGAAAAGACCATCAGAATATTGTCATGCCTGAAGGCATTTCTTTCTTGCCCCCAATTCAGGTCGGGTATGAAATCTACTATGAAAACCTTGAGATTCAGGGAATTCAAGATCGGCAAGCCAATGTCTGGCAATTTATCCAAGGCTCCAAGCACCTGTTGGATTGGGAACAAGAACCGAGCAATCCCCAAGACCCTCATGCCATCAAGATATTTGGGGTATCGGAGCAAATCTTTTCTACGAAACGGGATATCCTGGGGTATGTTCCGGGTGATGTAGCCAAACAGATTGTGACTGGAGGCCTCTGGCCATTTTTGCAACTCAGGCTGGATTCCATCTCTGTCGCAAATCAAGGATTTGTTGCCATCAAATTTCAAATCCTTGGGCCCATTAGGAAAAAAAACGGGGACGAACAACCACCAGGCGGACCACGCATCAAGGGGGAACGAAGGCCCACCCACCAGGGCACGAGACCAACATTCCTGTTCGGTGGAGAAGCAGAACGTCCAAAAGCACCTCCAAGCAAGGTCAAGCATGTCGTATTCTTCATTATAAGGATCATCCTGATCACACTTGGTACCGCGCTGGCTTTTGTGGGCGGGACAATGGGCACAGCAGCCTGGCAAGCCAAGGGGAACCTCTTAGTATTGATGCTCGTTCCCTTGGCATTGATCATGATTGGAGGCCTGCTCATCTGGAAGGGAATTAAACCCTCAAAATCAACACAAAAGACCTCTACCTAGAAATACTCCTTTGAGCCATAAGAATGCGTTATTCATGCATTTCCCGACAAATTTGAAGGGTGCACATGGCAAGCACCTATCACATTTGGCTGAAACCTACCGGTCCGGCCTACGACATTCTCATGAAGACCATTACCGACTTGAGCAAAGCGTATCACGCTCCAGTCTTCGACCCGCATGTAACGCTCCTGGGCTCTCTTCCAGGAACAGAGGAGGCTATTTCTTTTCAATGCGTAAATCTCGGAGAATCACTTGCACCTTTTGATATTTTTCTGGCCGAACCGGCCTATGGTGACCAGTTCTTTCAATGCGTGTTTTTAAAGACTCAGGAAACACCGGCACTCATGAATGCGCATGAACTGGCCAAAAAACTGTTCCGTAAGTCACCTAACCCCTTTATGCCCCATCTCAGTCTCCTGTATGGTCATTATCCCCTGGAACTGAAACACAAAATCACGTCCACCTTGCCTCAAGCATTATCCCTCAACTTCGCAGTCGACACGATCCATCTTATCCATGCCAAGAGCGAACATCCCATGGACTGGGCCTCAATCCTGTCAGTTCCTCTGAGTGGATAAATTCTTTTTTCCTCGACGCTTTCGCGAACGTCTGTCACCTTGTGCCTTCAAACCTCATAGGTCAGATCCTCGGCATTTCCCCATGAATCAAAGGACTTTTTCCGCCATTCCTCTAACGCGAAGCAGTCGCGCGCAAATCCATTCGGCCAACTAAAGCGATATCCGTAAGATGCTGGGAGACACGGAGGGGAAAAACCGGAGGAACCACTGATTTTAAATGGCAGGGATGGGTTCTGAATTTTCTGGTAGAGAGATGCCCGTTACAATTTGTATAAGATGCCCCAATACTTTTTGAATGTCTTCGGGTTTACCCAGGCTGATCTGAAAAAAACTGGACATGTCGGGGATTCCGTCAGCAATTTGTTTGGCCACTTCCACAAGTCCGTCAGGTTCAATTTGCAAAAGCTCCTTTGATAATTGAATGGCCGATTGAATAGCCACCTCGGGCTGTTGGTGGCACCACATATCGGCTAACCGCCCCGACAAGGCCACGCATTGAATAGTTAACCGGGAAACATCATCGCTCCCTGACGCCAAGGAAGGGTCATGACTCCCCTTGACGGATTCTCGCAATAATTCAGGCAATTCCCACGTCTCCGCCAACCATGCCCCAATCTCGCAATGATCCGTTTTCCACCGATCTTGTTCCAACGCCTGAAGTGCCTGATGATCCTGCGCAGCTTTTTTATAAAGCAACCCATATTCCATGCCTAACGCCTCGCTCATCACCAATACGCCCAAGTCCTGCAATAATCCGGCGAGGAACACCTCTTCTTCGTTTGCCACCCGAACGCGCTTGGCCAAAATCTTTGCGGCCAAACTCGCCAAAATACATCGATGCCAAAAGTGGGTATGATCAAACGCACCACCACCTTTTTTTCGTAAGTCCCGATATAACGAAAAGCAAAACGCTAACGTAGCAATAGAATTCATCCCCAATAAAGTCACTGCATGGGTGACCGTCGTCACTTTATGTCGACTGCCCCCATAAAAACTGGAATTCGCCACATTCAAGAGCTTGGCGACAAAGGACGGGTCTTTGCTAATGACGTCACCAATGCGTTGGGCGGTCGTCCTCTCATCCCGACACAGTTGGAGGACTTGCAGAGGCAACGCGGGAATGGCCGGGAGGGTTTTGCAATTTTTTATACGCTGCAGAATCTGGGGGTCCATTATTCGTCAAACCTCATGCCTTGTATCACCGTTTCCCAAAACAGCATTTCTTGGAAAGCCAATCATCCAGGTTTATCACCGTATAGGCTTGTCTTCATAGGACGATTGGATAGGGAATTCGTTTCCTAATGTGCACCGGGAAGTTGAAGGGCAATTCCTTCCGGCATACGACCGGAAATCCACAAGTATTCAAAGGTTTTATCGGACAATGAGTACCTGACTTGAGGTAGAAACCAGCTCACGGCTTGACGGATTTCTCCACCGGAAACACGGCCTCAACCGGGGAAAAGAGGCAAGTTAGGAAGAGCCGAGCTCAGGGAATGGCAGGAAAATCGAAGATTTATGGATGGAGGGCGGGGTTAAGAATATTTGCCTTCTGGAACACACGGAATCCATCAGGATTGGACATGCCCATAAAGGGTCGAAGGCGAGGCATCCATAACAAGAACGGGCACAAGGTCTCCTGGTTGACGGGCTTCGTCATCCTTGGGCCAGACAACAGTCACATTGTGGTCGCTATGGCCCATCCATTGAAGGTCGGATTTTTTGGAATGCCCTTCCAGCATAACCTCCACCGTGGTGCCGATAAGTTCTTGGTTTTTTGAAAGGGAAATTTTTTTTTGCAACTCCACGATCTGGTTGGTCCTGTATCCCTTCACCTGCTCAGGAACATCGTCCACAAATTTTCTGGCCGCAATTGTGTGTTTTCGTTCAGAATATTTGAATACGAACGCCGCCTGATATCCCACCTCTTGCATAAGACGAAAGGTCTCCTGGAACTCCTCATCGGTTTCTCCACAAAATCCACAGATGATATCGGTGGTCAAAACAAGAGGACCTTTCTTTCGGATGGCCTCAACCAGCTTACGGTACTCCCGTTGTGTGTAACCCCGCCCCATACGTTCCAGAATTCGATCATTCGCCGATTGCAGCGGCAAATGAATCGTCTTACAGATGTGGGGATGCTCCGCAACGGCTTCAAGCAGGGCAGGAGGAAAATCTTTAGGATGGGGAGACATAAACCGCACACGCTGAATCCCAGGGACATCTCCAACGGCGACTAGCAGTCGGGCAAAATCCCATTCCCCCGACCGGTAGGAATTGACATTTTGTCCCAATAGCGTGATTTGCCGAACCCCCTGACTGACCAATTGATGGGCTTCCTGAATGATTCCCTCTGGGTCCCGAGAGCGTTCTCGGCCTCGCGTATAGGGCACCACGCAAAAGGAGCAGAAATTATCACAGCCCCGCATGACGGCGATCCATCCATTAATTCCATCCGGCCGGTCCGGGACGATATGGGCATACGTTTCGTATTCGGACAGATCAACGGCCAACCCTCGCTTACGATGCTCCAGCGCATCGATAAGAAGATCGGGCAGTCGCCGGTACCCATCCGGCCCGACCAGCACATCAATGAACGATCGGGTATCCATCAGCTCTTTCTTCAGATTCTGCGCCATACAGCCTAAAACCCCGATGATCAAGCCACGTTCTTGCTTTCTATTGGTATAGCGGGCTAAATGGCCATACACACGATTATGTGCATTCTCACGAATGGCACAGGTGTTAAACAGGATCACATCGGCTTCATCATCATGCGGCGTAAATTCAAATCCTCGGGTTTTTAACAGCGACCGAACGATTTCCGAATCATATTCATTCATCTGACACCCAAAGGTCTCCATATACACCTGATAGCCACCTTTACCAGGGGAACGGGTTCTGGCCTTCAGGCTGGTCGGGAGGAGTAAAGGGGGTCCGCTCACAAGCATCACCCTCCTATGAAACGCACACGAGTGAAGAAGCAGAAAGATTCTGGACCGGCGGAGGACTTTCAGAGGTTGGCTCCAACAGTCCCAACGTGGTATCCGACATCATGCCGGTCACGACAACCGGCTGAATAGTATTCCGAAGCGGATGTGGAGAACGAACGGTGACACGAAGAAAATTATCCGTGAGCCCCGGCCAACACCCGTCGGTTTCCGCTGCTTCAAATAACACCGAGACCCGTCGCCCTACAAACCGCTGCTGGAACGCCATTCGCTTGTGATCAGACATTTCCCGCAAAGATCGACTCCGCTCTTTCGTCGTAACGGGAGACACGGGATGCGGTAATTTGGTGGAAGCCGTACCGGGCCGAGGCGAGTAACTGAACACATGCAAATACGCAAAAGGAAAATCCCTGATCACCGCTTCCGTATTCGCAAATTCTCGTGGGCCCTCTCCAGGAAATCCCACCAGCACATCCGTGCCGAAACACAGGTCTGGAATTCGTTTCAGCGCTGATTCCATGGCCTCCTGGTACTCTCGAACGGAATACCGTCGATTCATGGCCTGCAATATACGATCGTCACCACTCTGTAAGGGAACATGTAAATGCCGGCACAGCTTCGTGGAACTACTCATATAGTCCAGGAGGCTCTCAGAAACCGTGGTGGGTTCAATAGAGGAAATACGAATCCGCTCCAGGCCTTGAATAGCTTCAAAGCGTTGAATGAGCGCCAGGAGATCGGCAGCTCCATCACGGTATTGCCCGATGTTAACTCCCGTCAGCACTAACTCCCGATGCCCCCTTTCCACCAACAACTCGGCCTCACAAACCGCATCCTCCAGAAACCGACTCCGCTCCCGTCCTCTGGCAAAAGGAATCAGACAAAACGAACACATAAACTGACACCCGTCCTGAATTTTTAAATTTGCGCGAGTCGTCGAATAGGCTCCAACGCCTTCTATCGAAAAATTCTCAGGATCAATCCGTCCATGATGCACCACCGGCACAGGTTGTTTTTTAAGCTGGGGAAAAGGCGGAATGATCTCAGGCAGCTTCATTTTGAATTGATTGCCGACAATGAGGTCAATATCGGCCATGCGACGAAGCGCTTCCAAGCCGGTCTGGGCATAACACCCGGTAACAGCGACAAAGGCATGTGGGGAATGACGGAGGACCTGGCGAACGATTCGTCGACAATCCACCTCAGCCCCTTCCGTGACCGTGCAGGTATTGATCACAAAAACATCCGTTTCCCGGCCAAACTCTACCGGGATAAACCCGCTTTGCTGAAACCCGTCTTTCAGTAGAGCCGTTTCAGCCTGGTTGAGTCGACACCCTAACGTATATAACGTGACACGTGGTTGGGGTTGTTGGAAATCCTCAGAATTCATAGGCGAAGTATTATAAAGAAGGCCTTTCCACACAACAAGGCAGGGGAAACCAGGTTTCCATTGCCGGTTGAACATGCTAATATTTTTTCTATCCTAGATGTAGCCGGTCACATTCGGGGATGGCCCTAAAGGTCTGTATCGTCGTTCTATCTTATCTCCCGCCCACTTCTTTTTTTATGACAAAAGGCCTGTGCTTGGATATGGACCACAGCTTGGCAGTTCCGTTGGTTCGAACACAATGACCCTCTGCGCCTGTCCTGATCCAAGTTCAATCGTACCCTCTCCCCTCAAGCAATGACTGACGGTTTCGGAAGACTCCTGATAGCTCGTTTTGTCGGCTTTCGGTTATTACCGGGCCAGATTGTCGCATTAGCCGCCCTCGGGCTCATTCTCTTCGGTGCCTGCCTGCTCATGCTTCCATTCGCCACTCATCCCGGAGTGAACATTTCATTCCTTGACGCGCTCTTTACGGCAACCTCTGCAGTCTGCGTGACGGGTCTCATCGTCGTGGATACTCCTCAGGATTTCACCTTGTTCGGGCAAGGCGTGGTTCTCGGATTAATTCAGATTGGAGGATTAGGATACGCCTTGATGGCCACGATGATCTTACTCATTCTAGGGCGTCGACTCGGGTTGCGAGACCGTATGATGCTCAGCGAATCCATGAATACGATGGATTTACAGGGATTGGTCCGGTTCGTGAAGCTGGTGGCCATGATTACTTTCGGCTTAGAGGGCCTTGGCGCGGTGTTGCTCACGCTTCGCTTTGCCGTCGATTTGCCTTGGGGAACCGCCGCCTATTACGGGATATTCCATTCCATTTCGGCATTTAATAATGCCGGGTTTGCCCTTTTTTCCGATAGCTTCAAGTCCTTTCAAACAGACTGGACCATCAATGGAATCATCACCATTTTGGTGATTTTCGGAAGCATCGGGTTTTTTGTCTTTGAAGATCTTCTGGGCAATCTTCGTGGGCAACGCTTTCGTTTACAGACCCATACCAAATTGGTGCTGGTCACCACCACCTTGCTTATCGTGGGAGGAACCATAGGCATTACCATATTGGAGTGGAACAATCCCGCCACATTCCAATCCGCCTCCATCGGGAAAAAGCTGACGATTTCCTATTTTCACTCCGTTTCCCGTACCGCAGGGTTCACATCCATCGATATCGTCGACATGCGCGATGCCACCCTCTATTTCCTGTTATTATTGATGGCCATCGGAGGATCACCCGGAAGTATGGCGGGTGGCCTCAAAACGACCACTGCTGCTATCGTATTTCTGACCATCCTAAACATGCTTCGTCGGGATCCGGACGTCGAGGTCTTTAACCGGCGAATACCCCAGGACCTCATTACCCGAGCCCTTTGCTTCACCGTCCTGGCCATTGTCATGATTACCGGCATGACCCTCCTGTTGGATTCGACCGAATCCCAACCATTTTTATTTCTGATGTTCGAAATCACCTCAGCCATGGGGATTGTAGGAATGTCCTTAGGAAACGGTGAAACACTGAGCTTATCGGCTCTCTTTACCGACTTTGGAAAAGTGATGATTATGCTGTCCATGCTATTGGGGCGGTTCGGGCCGTTAATGATCGGGTTATTTGCCGTGAAAACGGCAGTCAGCAAACCTTATCGTTATGCCAAGGCCCGGGTGATTATCGGGTAAATCGACTCAGACAATCCGTCGCTGAAGCCTGAATATAAAAAATGCCAGGGTCGGAAGCGGAAAGAAGACATAAGGCAAGACCCATAACCACACATTTTTCCCTCTCACCCTCGCTTGATCATACATCCAGACAAAGATCCAAATCATTAACAACACATAATTGGCCGTAATCCATTGAGTCGTCCGGACATGTAACTGGCTTTCCCCCTCCCCGCCGATCAGGAAGAAAAACATTCCCTCCAACAAGACCAACGCCAGCACTAATCCAAGAACCAAGGGTTTACTCCACACATACATGATTTGGCTCCTTCTTCAAAAAATAGTTTTTTCCGGCCTCCGTAAGGACCCTATCCGGTCCACCTGCGACAAGCTCTAACGTGGCATAAGAGACCGGCGCAAATCAAAAAATTCTCCAAGGGACGTCCTATCGATTGCCTCCTGACGTCTTTCACACCGACACACTGAACAGATTTCTCCTCCATAAAGTTTCAGACCATTTATTGTTGGAGGAATTATCCTGAAAATTTCAAACCGCAACCTGACATTTTTCTAAAAATTTTTTCATGTAGGGTCATATTTATGTGCATAACTTGTTGGATGAAAATTTCAGACTGTTGATAACCCTGAAAATTTATTCAGAACTCCGCACGAAATATTAGGTTTTTTGAACTCACATGTTCTGCACAGAAATCCCCATCTATGAGTCACTAGTCACAACATTTAGTATTGACATTTTTTTCGATCCGCTATAGATTGTGGGCCATTGGTTTATACCAATTATTTCTTCCGGTTTTATTTTTTCCTATTTTTCTGATGTGTGCAGGCATTTGGCATATGCCCATTCTTTCCTGCTAGAGGCCATTCATTCGCCGATTCGCTGCATTGATGGCTTCTGGTTCCACTGCTTGTTGTATGAACTCCAGGCTCCCTGAGAGAATACCAGGCAGTGGAGAGGCGCAATTCCAATGTGCTCTCTTGGAAGGCAGGGATGCCAGATGAGGCGGAAAAAATGACCGAAGAATTACCCCTCAGGTTTGCAGTCTCTTCCAAAGGAGTCCTACATGAAAATTGACCGTCGATTCACAAAAACCGGTGAAAGCCCGTATCAAACCATTCCCTTCTCACACCGATCATCAGAAATCCGGAATCCGGATGGCTCGGCCGTGTTTCATCAAGACAACATTCTGGCCCCGGAACATTGGTCTCAATTAGCGGTCGATATTTTAGCCCAAAAATATTTTCGCAAAGCCGGAGTTCCCCAATTTGACGACCAAGGACAACCCCTCCTCAATGAAAAAGGCGACACTATTCTAGGGGGGGAACGGGATGCCAGGCAGGTGTTCCATCGACTAGCCGGTTGCTGGACGGAATGGGGCAAGACCCATCACTACTTTGATACGCCTGAAGATGCTGAAACCTTTAAAGACGAACTCAGCTATATGTTGGCCTGGCAAATGGCCGCTCCGAACTCTCCCCAATGGTTCAATACCGGACTGCACTTTGCCTACGGCCTGTCAGGACCTTCACAAGGACATTTCTACGTAGACCCGAATACCCATCGGGTCAAACAAGCCCGCAATGCATATGAGCGCCCTCAAGTCCATGCCTGCTTTATCCAATCGATATCTGATGATTTGGTGAATGAAGGCGGGATTATGGATCTGTGGGTTCGGGAAGCCCGCCTTTTCAAATACGGGTCAGGCACCGGTACCAATTTTTCCAGGCTACGAGCAGATGGAGAATCGTTATCCGGAGGAGGCCGCTCCTCAGGACTGATGTCCTTCTTGAAAATCGGCGACCGGGCGGCCGGAGCCATCAAATCCGGAGGAACCACCCGCAGGGCTGCAAAAATGGTCTGTCTGGATTTGGATCACCCGGACATTGAAGAATTTATCGATTGGAAAGTCATTGAAGAACAAAAAGTGGCCGCCATGGTCACGGGATCAAAAATTTGCGCGCGCCATTTAAATGCCGTGTTAAAGGCCTGTCATGTTTCCCGCCAGGACGGAAGCACTCAAATCGAGACCAACCCTCGGGACAATCCGTCGTTACGTGAGGCCATCCAGGCCGCAAGGGAAGCATCGGTTCCTGAGCCGTACATTCAACGGATGTTTCACTATGCCCAGGAAGGATTTACCCATTTTGTGTTCCATGAATATGACACGAACTGGGATAGCAAAGCCTACCAAACCGTGTCCGGACAAAACTCCAATAATAGCATCAGGATTCCCAATGAGTTTCTTGACGCCCTTCAAGCAGGAGGGGATTGGAAGTTGACCCGACGCACCGACGGTTCCGTATGCAAGACCATCCCGGCCAAAGACTTGTGGGATCGAATTGCCTGGGCCGCCTGGATTTGTGCCGATCCAGGCGTGCAATACGACACCACCATTAACGAGTGGCACACGTGTCCCCAGGATGGACGGATTAACGCCTCGAATCCTTGCAGCGAATATATGTTCTTGGATGATACGGCGTGCAACTTGGCCTCACTCAATTTAGGCCGGTTCCTGAATACGGAGGGGCAGTTTGACATTGAAGGATTTCGACATGCCGTACGGTTGTGGACGATTGTCCTGGAAATCAGCGTGCTAATGGCGGGATTCCCCAGCCGGGCGATCGCTGAAAAAAGTTATGCTTTCCGGACCCTTGGCCTTGGCTATGCCAACCTGGGATCCATTCTGATGAAAATCGGAATTCCCTACGATTCTCCAGAAGCCCTTGCCTGGTGTGGTGCCATTACGTCCCTGATGACGGGTGAGTCCTATGCCACGTCTGCGGAAATGGCCGGTGAATTGGGGCATTTCAATGCTTATCCGCGCAATGCCGAAGCTATGCTGCGAGTCATACGTAATCATCGACGCGCGGCCTACAATGCTCCTCCAGAGGAATATGAAGGCCTCTCCATCCCGCCGATGGCCATTCAGCCGGATCAATGCCCCTCAGACCTTTTGAAAGCGGCGCAACAATCCTGGGACCGGGCATTAGCACTTGGTGAACAGCACGGCTATCGCAATGCACAAGCCACGGTGATCGCCCCGACCGGCACAATCGGATTGGTCATGGATTGCGATACCACCGGCATCGAACCGGATTTCGCTCTGGTGAAATTCAAGAAACTGGCCGGTGGTGGCTACTTCAAAATTATCAATCAAAGCCTTCCTCCCGCGTTACGGCATCTTGGATACAGCACAAGCCAGATTCAAGATATCATCACCTATGCGACGGGAACTCGAACGCTCAAACAGGCCCCCTTTATCAACCATGACACGTTGCTGGCCAAGGGATTCGATCGCGAAGTGCTGGAACGCATGGAGGCCACGCTGGACGGAGCTTTTGATATTCATTTTGCGTTTAACAAATGGACCCTCACTGAGGAATTTTGTCGAGAAAAACTAGGCCTGACCGAATCTCAGCTGCAGAGTCCTCAATTAAATATTCTCAAAATCCTCGGTTTTACTCAGGAAGAAATTCTTGCCGCAACGGATTTTTGCTGTGGCACCATGACCGTCGAAGGCGCACCGCATCTCAAACCTGAGCATTTGTCAGTGTTTGATTGCGCCAACCGGTGCGGACGCATTGGACAACGATTTATTTCTCCGCCGGCCCACATCCGGATGATGGCAGCCGCCCAGCCTTTCATCAGCGGAGCCATCAGCAAAACCATCAATATGCCGGCAGAGGCGTCCGTGGATTCCGTGAAGGAGGCCTATATGCTGTCCTGGACTTCCATGGTCAAAGCCGTAGCCCTGTACCGGGATGGATCGAAACTGAGCCAACCGCTCAATACGGTGAGTGAATGGGGCGATTTATCCGCCCAGAACGAGCACATCGCCTCCGTGGCAAAACAAGCGGCCTCACGTGTCCTGGTCCGTTATCTGGCGAAACGCCGTCCCTTACCGACCCGTCGAGGCGGGTATACCCAAAAGGCGATTGTCGGTGGTCACAAAATCTACCTCCGAACCGGCGAATATGAAGATGGAACTCTGGGCGAAATATTTCTGGATATGCATAAGGAAGGGGCCGCATTCCGAAGTCTGATGAACTGTTTCGCCATTGCGATTTCCCTGGGATTCCAACATGGCGTACCTCTTGAGGAATATGTGGACGCATTTGTGTTCACTCGATTTGAGCCAAACGGACCCGTCAAGCTCAACGACCATATCAAAATGTCCACATCGATCATCGACTACATTTTCCGCGAACTGGCGATCACCTACCTGGACCGGCACGATTTGGAACAAGTCGCCCCTGAAGATCTTCGCGTGGATGCACTCAAGAAGGAAACGGATATGCCGGATGATGGCGAAGAAGGCTTAGTGGACCCACGCTCACTCAGCTCAACCTCAATCAGTCCCGAAGTGTTTCCCTCCCGGAAGCCCGTAGGAAACGGGGCAGGAAAGAACGGAGAGCACGGGAAAGTCGCCAGGAAACTGGAAATGAAACGCGAGACCCTCACCATCACGGAAGTACAGGAAGCCCGCCAAAAAGGCTATGAAGGCGATCCCTGTCCGGAATGCAAGCAATTTAAGATGGTAAGGAACGGAACCTGCTTGAAGTGTGACAACTGCGGATCTACCAACGGATGTTCGTAAAAGGATACCCTTATTCATCTGTTTTCGCCTTCTCTTGGTTTTTGAGCTATTAGCCACTAAAATTTTTTGAGATTGAAAAAGGCCACGATTCTTCTGAAGAACCCCTTCTTCAGAGGACGTGGCCTTTTTCTCGTAGATCAGTCTGGAAGATGGGAATGAGAATTTCTATTTCTATACCTTTGAGAACTCGACCAAATTTATTGAACCTAGGAAAAAGTCCGGCGTGTAAAAACATAGCTATCTAACAATCTTTACAAATTGGTTCTCCCTTGAAGAAGTCATGTCTAAACTAGGCGCTACCCCAGATTTTATCGGATTTCAAAAAGTTTTAATCGGCTTGACACAAATTCTATGTGGGGAGATGCAATTAGCTCAGATATGACAAAAAGAGCTTGCCAAACCTAATTTGAGATTGGTCTTTTGATGGATATGTAACTAACGAAGAAGGGAATCTTTAGAATGGACCGGGCCAAGATGAGAATAGCAGACAAGGCCGCTCTTTAATTACGAACAATACGGATTAGACCCTAAGCTCATGACCGCAAGGGAAGGGGCAACTCCTTCGGTGCTGGTTTCTCTTCCGGCTTTCTGACGAGATCGGGCCGGGCCTTCAGTATCCATGAAACGGCCTGCTCGTTATAGCTTCTCAGCTGGCCGTAAACTATCCATCGCATGCTGTGAACCGTATCAATATAATCATTAAAACGATCCTGCGTGATTTCATTTGGGGCCACTTTCAGTAATGTTGGCAGCAGGCAGCTTTCACAACCGGAAGCTTGCTCCTGAAATGACGGGTACACAAAGTGTTTCGCCAAATCAAGCCGGTGACACAAGATACGGGCCAGTTGGTTGTAATTTCGTTCTTTGTTTTCCTTTCCTGTAATCCCGAGGATCTCTTCTCCATACAGGTAGATTTTTTCCCATGTGATAGCGTATGGCGCTTTTTCTAAGAGCCTGTCGAGTAAATGGCTAGTGCCCCCCAACAGTTGCTCATCAAACGCCGACGTCACGACATGCTTAGCCATTTCCGGACGTTCGCATAAGATATCTGTCATCCAGACAAAACACCTTTCCTGGGTGCTTCGATCAAGATAATCGATAATGGATTCGATCAGCTTAATCTCTTCTCTGGTAACGAGCGATCGATCCCGGAGAATGATGTCTTTGGCTCTGCGGACGCGACTCCTGACAAGTTCAATTTTTGACCCGCCATTCAGCATATACCCGTTATCGTAATCAGCCCGTTTTTCTTCGTGACTGAGCACGGCATAGGCTTCGTTGATTCTGATCATCCTTTCCTTGGCGGCCTGTCGTTCTGATTGTGGGACGACGTCCTCATGATTTTCTTTGACAAACTTCCGCCATGCGCTCTGAACTTCCTTCAGGAGTGCATCTTCAGGAATACCCAGAATTTGGTAATAGTTCAATCCGTCAATCATGTTGTTGTTCTAAGGGTTCATCCTCGATACGGACCATAGTCGCGTAAAAATATACGCGAAGGACAGGGTTCCACACCAGAGATTCTGTTGTCAGATATAGGAAATCAGCCAAAAATTTTCCAAATACTGCAGATGTCATGCTGTTGCGAGCCAGGAGAATTGGTTACCACTTACCTCCTACATCAACCATACATGTTATTTGGTATTCCTCAATCTCATGTCCCAAAGCCTTTAAAAAAATATTTATCCCCAGAATTCACATCGTAAATTCCCTTTTCGCAAAGGGCATTGTGAATTCACAGCAAAATTATCCACCACCGTTCACACCTTTTCCACAAATTGTGACATTGACAGAGATATTTCCCCTCTATATAAGAGGTCGCATTCATAAAAATTTAACTCCCTTACATTCTCTTTACTCTACCCCCATGAATGCACTGCTGGTGATTTTCTCTGGCTTTCCTTCAGTTAGAGTGATTGGTGTATTTCCCTGCCAGTCTTGTTCATCTCAGTGTTTCGTCCTCAATAGAAGTCAAGGCCAATTTTCGACGCTCATCAGCTTATTCATTGGATTTTTTTTATAAGGTTTTTTATTTTTTAAGAGGCCTATCATGGAAAGCCGTCCCATCATCGACCGCGCAATCGTTGCAAAAAATTGGCATGCTCGCGGATTTTCCTGTGGGGTGTGGATTGATCATGCCGGACGTGAATGGAGAGCCGCCACCCAGGATTTGGAAGAAATATTTATGGCAATGTCAGGAGAATTGGAATTAGAAATAGCAGGAGAGCGGATTCAGACATCTGTGGGAAAAGAAGTTCTGATTCCCAGTCGTGCGCCTTACACTATTCGTAATATTGGGGGCACAACCGCTCGTTGGCTCTATGGGCAAAAACGGTCGCCTTCCGCTCCACCCCAACCGGTCGAGTCAAATCGCGATCTCATCCATACCCCACTATAGAGTTTGACCGGATTTGGCCACTTTTACGAGTAGCCTCACCGTCACTTCGCATCTTTGGCACAACGGAATCCTGTGGTCAGGTCCTGAAAATCAACTTCCCCTTTGGAGCGGGCGGTCACCCGCAAGTTTACCGGCTGGTCTTCCCACGATCCCCCGCGCAATACTTTATAATCGCCTTCCGCCGGCCCTTGAGGATTCTTTTTCGGGCTTTCTTCATAATAAAAACGTTCGTACCAATCATTGACCCATTCAGCCGCGTTTCCGGCCATATGGTACAAGCCATAGGCACTTTTTCCACCCTGCTTCAACCCGTGACGAATACTCATGCCCCTGGTCCCACTGGTGACCGGGGAAAGCGTCAATTTATAGCTGACCCACCCAGTCGTCCCCTGATTATAGTTGGCGATATCCACAAATGGCTGCATGTGCCCCCATGGATACCTTCGCCCATCTGTACCCCGAGCGGCTTTCTCCCATTCGGCCTCCGTGGGCAGGCGTTTTTCCACCCACTGACAATACCGATTGGCATCGTTCCAGGAAATACCCACAGCCGGTCGAATCCCTAATTCTCCAGAAGCAACACTGTCATCCCACAGCGGTGGCGGTTCAATGCTGTAATCGGCATCTAATAATTTCTGATATTCCGCCATGGTCACTTCGTACCGATCAATAGAATAGGCATCCAGCCAAACGGTATGTTCCGGTCGTTCGTTTCGAGGGCCGTCATTATCTCCCATGAGAAATTCTCCTTCAGGAATCAGCACCATTGAACCCGGCGGTCCATCATCTTGCACCGGAGCATCCAGCCAGGAATTTCCTGCATTGGATTCTTGAGCCAAAGTCGTCCCGCTCAAACCATTGAAAATGGAGAATACAGCCAGTATGACCATTAACCATATGTGCGTCATAACACCTCGCCAGAAATTTGAATAATTAAATGCTTGTCTGCCATACGCGTCACATTCCACCGCCAAATACCCACTGGAATCGGAATTAATCATCAAACACACTTAGGTATCGGCAATATCTCCGCCCGTCAAATACCATTTGACCGGATTCAATGACGACTCTTGGATGATGCGCATTTACAACAATTATATGACAACCAAAAGAAATGCCTCCCTCAAACAGTAGAGTAAGATTCGACAGGCCGCAAAAAAGTACGCTTGTTATGTTTACCATATCGAACTTAACCGAACGAGTGAAGAGGCCTTAGTCGATTTCCTTTAAAGACCTACTACCTTCTCTGTAATCAATCACAAGTAATGATTAAAAATTAAAAAAAAAGCCGTTGAAGAAACCTTCAACGGCTTAAGCTATGGCGTCCCCAACGGGATTCGAACCCGTGTTGCCGGCTTGAAAGGCCGGCGTCCTAGGCCAGGCTAGACGATGGGGACGCAGTAAATCAGGATGTGTATTAGGCCTTTGTATGATAAACACGGAAGCGATGGACCCGGCATTCTATCAATGGAGAAAACACGAGTCAAACCATGAAGTTATTCTCAACTCTCTGAATACTATCCGCTCACAACGCAGGACGTGGCTCCGACTGTAGCTTTGCCTCCCATTTGTGGGATCTCCCGGAGAACGCCTCGACACCCCGTGAGGAGACCCCCCATAATTGCGGGCATACACAAATCAGTAAAGATGGTGAAGGAGTGGGCCTGTAAGCCGGATTCTGTACTAGATGAAACAAATTTCATCCAGTGGTGACCATTTCTCTGGAACCTAGATTACCCTAGGCTTCAAGCAACCTACCCGAGAACCTCGACCGGGCCGGTCTCTCTCCCAGTTCGGGAAGAAATCGCTTCCTTCGACAAACCGGGGATCGTTCCCCTATTTGGTTTTGCTCCAGGTGACGCTTACCCTGCCACCTGTGTCACCACAGGCGCGGTGGGCTCTTACCCCACCATTTCACCCTTACCTGGCAAAAACAAAGGAATTTGCCATTGGCGGTATATTTTCTGTGGCGCTGGTGTCGGATTGCTCCGCCTGGGCGTTACCCAGCACCTTACCCTTTGGAGTCCGGACTTTCCTCTCACGAAAATTTCCGTGAGCGGCCACCCGGCCCACTCGCACCATCAGTAACTATCGTAGGTTGAGATAATAATGAAAGCAAGAGGCCCGTCACATCGAGAAAAAGCTATTCGGTCGTTTCCTCTTCAAGATGCTGAGCCATATAAAGAATGCGGTGGCAATAGGAACAATCCAATAGTTCGTCACCGCGTTTCACCTCCGCAACCACTTGAGGAGGAAGCTGAAGCTGACATCCCCCACAGGCCCCGTCACGAAGCTGGGCGACGGCATATCCTTTTCTCAAGGTCTTTAAGCGGTTGTATCGAACCAGGAGTGGCTTATCCACCAGGAGAGAAAGTGTTGTTTGCTGACGGTCCAAATCGGCTAATTCATTCGCTAAAGTGGCAAAATGATTCTCCAATCTCGCCTTTTCGCTATCAAAAACTTTTTGGGCTTCCGTGGATTGCTCTTCAAGCTCCTTAAGGGCCTGCTCGTTCTGTTCCACCCGCTCCATGATTTCCAGCACATTCTCCTCGATAGAATCTTTTTTCTTTCGAGCTAACTCTATTTCAAACAGATGCGCCTGGTATTCTTTGTTCGTTTTTAATTCAGAAAGCCGATTTCTGATTTTCTGGAGTTGTTCTTCTTGAGTAGCGAGTTCCCGTTCGGAGCTTCGCCGTTGCTTCACGAGGGATTCACCGGTATTTTTAAGGACTTGCAGCTTGGCCAGAATATCTTGAAGCGGGGTTTCAGCAGACTTGAGAAGCTCTGGAGCTTTTCGCAACTGGTCTTGAATCTGAAAAATTCGAAGATCAAATTTTTGAAGATTAATCAGGTATTGCAACTGCAAATTCACAAAATCCTCAATATCCTATGACATGTTTGCTCACCGGTTACTCAAGTCCGGCCCTGTCTCATGGTGGGCCCACCAGGACTTGAACCTGGGACCAACTGATTATGAGTCAGTCGCTCTAACCAACTGAGCTATGGGCCCGAGATCATAAAGGCGCACACACCCTTTTACCATAAACGGCGCTCAGGAAAAACTCCCCCCCCTGCGAATTTTATTCCTTCGAAGGGGGGAAACTCAGGTGGAAGCCGTTAATAAGGCCTTTTTCTGACGAAGCACATTGGACTCCGCGACCAAAGCATCGACCAGGTCCTGGCGCCCTTCCCGTTGTGCAACCTTAAGTTGCCTAATCACCTCGTCCATGAGGCGTTGGATCTGGTTTTTCTTTAAAACACGGAGACATCCGGCGACATGAATAGATATTTCGTCACAATTGTATTCCCCCACGCTCAACCGGGAAATAACCGGTTCATAAGCCGGATCCTGACTGAATTCCGCATGCAGGGCATCGAGGTTCACATGCCCATCTGCATCCGTATGCTGAAAAGCCTTGCCAAGAATATGGCGATACAGTGGGACAGTAAAGGTACCTTCATCGAGTTGACGAATCTGATTCGGTTCCAGGCGACCTTGGAGTAATAACACAATAAGATCCCGTTCCTCTGGCTTGCCTTGAGGAATAACCAGGTTCGTGGCACCTTGCTCCTTACCCTTTCCCGACGGAGTGACATGCATCGGCCGGGAAATAGTCGGGAGACGTTTACGGAGTAATTCCGGTCGAATACCCAATCGTTCTGAGACCACTTTCAGATATTCTTCTTTTTCTATGGGATTTTTAGTCTTATGAAGAATCGCAAGAATGTCATCCGCCCGCTTGACTCGATCTTGAATAGAATCATTTTTGGCCTTATTCAACACAGACATGATGGCAAAATCCAGTAGCGTGGCGGCTTTCCCCTCCAACTCACGAAACGCCGGCACCCCGTTTTTCCGAATAAATGTGTCAGGATCTTCACCGGCCGGGAGCAGCAGCACTCGGACTTCAATGCCGGAATTCATAAATAAATCAAGCGTCCGTAAGGCCGCGCTGATCCCTGCGGCATCTCCATCAAAGACGAGCATCACCGACGGGGCCAATCGGCGGAGAATCTGGACATGATCGGAGGTTAAGGCCGTTCCCAATGGTGCCACGGCATTTTCAATTCCATTTTGATGGAGAGCAATGACATCAAAATACCCTTCTACCAAATAAAACTTCCCGGAAGAGGTGGCTGACTGCCTGGCCTTGTCCATTCCATAGAGAGACCTTCCCTTAAAGAACAAGTCGGTTTCCGGTGAATTGAGATACTTGGGAGAGGCCCCATCTTTCAGGATCCGACCCCCAAACCCCACCACCTGACCACGTGGGTCGGTAATAGGAAACATCACCCGGTCGCGAAAGCGATCATACGTGGATATTCTGGCGCCATCCTCAGACTCTTTCCGCACGACCAATCCAGCCTGTATAAGTTCTTCCGGCTTGACGGATTGCTGTTCCAGCCATTTGGAAAGGCCATTCCATCCATCCGGAACGAATCCCAACTGGAATGTGTTCCAGGACTTTCTGGTAATTCCCCGCTGATCCAAATAATCCCGGGCAACTTGAGCTTCAGGAATTTCCAGAAGATTGCGGTGATACCAGGATGCGGCCAATTGATACAAATGAAAATACCGTTCACGAGATAATCCTGATGAAGTCTTCCCCGTTGCTTCCCGACGTTCAGGCAGGGGCACCCCTGTCCGTTGGCTTAACTCACGCAGAGCCTCCATGAAATCCATACCTTCTTGTTTCATCAAAAAGGTAAAGGCATCTCCTCCGACACTGCAGCCGAAACAGTAAAACATTTGTCGAACGGGGTTGACCGAAAATGAGGGAGTTTTTTCTGAATGGAAGGGACACAGCCCTTTAAAGTTTTGACCCGCTTTGGAAAGACTCACGTATGTGGAAATGAGATCAATAATATCAATGCGATCTCGAATTTGTTGAAGAATCTCGGGAGGAACCCCTCGTTTTTCGCCTGTCATCTCACTTCTCACCACGGACTGCGTTAGGGACACATCACGAATGCCGTTCCCTTCGGATACCAAATACTCTCGGGACTCTTTATCCCCGGCAAACCGGCTTTACCCTGGAGGCCACGCAAATGTTCGTCCGCCCATAACGTGAAAATGCAAATGAAAGACACTCTGCCCGGCTCCCGGTCCGGTATTCGCCACGACCCGATATCCGCCATCGGCAATTTCCCGCTGCCGGGCCATCTTGGCACAGACGACCATCAGGTGACCCAACAAGGCGGCATCTGTCTCTTTCGTGTCATCCAAAGACACCACGTGCCGCTTGGGAATTACCAACATATGCACCTTCGCCTGGGGATTGATATCATTAAACACGAACGCGTGTTCATCCTCATACAATGTGTCCGCGGGAATAGCTCCCTTGACGATTTGACAAAAAAGACAATCACCCATGAGTCGAGCCTCCTTCGGCCTGTCGAATTCCTGATTTGCCAAATCGCTTGCCAAGCTCTTGATAGACGTCTTCAGGAGGAATGGAAAAATGCCCGAGCATGATGAGGGTATGAAACCACAAATCTGCCATTTCATAAATAATTTCTTCCCGATCGCCATTTTTCCCAGCGAGAAGGACTTCGCCGGCCTCTTCCGCCACCTTTTTCAACATACGATCGAGGCCTCCCTCCATTAATTTGGACACATAGGAATCAGGGCTCGGGTGGGCCTTCCGATCGCCAACCATTTCATATAGGCGCCGGGAAATACCTCCCCAGGCCGTACCGGAGAAGAGAGCGGCTGGCTCTTCAGAAGTCGAAGAAGGTAGAGGAGAAAAAAAACATGAGCGGGTTCCGGTATGACACGTCGGCCCAATGGGCTGGGCTTTCACCAAAATCGTATCCCGATCACAATCCACAAACATTTCCTTCACAAGCAATTCATGCCCGGACGTCTCGCCTTTTTTCCATAACCGTTTTCGAGATCGACTCCAGAAATGAACCCGTTGGGAATCGCACGTCATCTCCCATGCCTGTTGGTTCATGAACCCCACCATCAAGACGGTCCCGTCCAACCAATCCTGCACAACACAGGGGAGCAATCCTTGTTCATCAAACTGCAATGTGGTTATCGAAGAGACTTCGCTCATTGGCCGTTATGCAATTGAGACTGGGACGGTTCCAGGGCGCACAGGGATACCTTGTTGAGCCAAATACGATTTGGCCTGTCCGATGGAATACGTTTGATAATGGAAAATAGATGCCGCCAGCACCGCATCTGCCTTTCCTACATGGAACGCCTCATACAGATGCTGAAGCGTGCCCGCGCCTCCGGAGGCAATGACGGGAATAGAGACGGACCCGGAAATGGCCGCCGTTAAGGCCAAATCATAGCCGTCCTGCTTTCCGTCCTGATCCATACTGGTCAAAAGAATCTCTCCGGCACCATAGTCCTTCATCCGTTTCGCCCACTCCACGGCATCAAGCCCGGTCAGGTTCCGCCCTCCATGGGTAAAGACTTCCCATCCGGCTTCACCCCCTTCACATGTGGGCACCCGTTTCGCATCAATAGCCACGACGATACATTGCGAGCCGAAACGATTGGCTGCGGCTTTTACGAAGTCCGGATGTTCCACAGCAGCGGTATTAATGCTGACCTTGTCCGCTCCAGCCTCTAATAACCGCCGGATATCCTCAATGGTCCGGATCCCTCCACCAACCGTGAGCGGCATAAACACCTGCTCCGCCGTCCGAATCACCACATCTAAAATCGTATCCCGTTTTTCATGTGAAGCGGTAATATCCAAAAAACACAGCTCGTCCGCACCTTCACGATCATACACCTGCGCAATGTGAACCGGATCTCCCGCATCGCGCAAATTCACAAATGAAACCCCTTTCACTACTCGCCCGTCTTTAACATCCAGGCAAGGGATGATTCTCTTCGTCAGCATGATGTTTGAGAGGCTTCTGCCAAGGCCACCATTTCAAGAGCCGCTTTCAAGTCCAAGGTGCCTTCATACAAGGCCTTTCCTATAATAATTCCGGAAATCCTGCTTCCGATGGCCTGAATAGTCTGCACATCCTTCAGGACCGTCACCCCACCAGAAGCAATAACGGGAAACGGCGAGATGTCCACAGCTTCTCGTAGAGATGAAATATTTGGTCCTGCCAACATGCCGTCCCGGGAAATGTCGGTAAAGACCATGCCGCCCAAGGGTAAGTCTTTTACTGATTCAAAGACCTGCCGTGGCGTCAGACTGGACACGGTCTTCCATCCATGCACCGCGACTAACCCCTGCTTGACATCAATTCCGATTAAAATTTTATTCGGAAACTCTGTCGCGGCAGCCGCCAAAAAATGAGCATCCTGTAGGGCCGCTGTCCCAATCACTACCCGGTCCACTCCACAGGACAAGTAGGCGCGAATGGTTGACGTGTTTCGTATGCCCCCACCCACCTGCACGGGAATGGCTAACCGTTTGGTAATGGCTTCAATGTGTGATAGATGCTGAGGTGTTCCGGTCACGGCCCCGTCTAAATCCACCACATGAAGGTAGCGGGCCCCAAGACTTTGCCAGTGTTCCGCCATCGCCGCAGGGTCATCGGAATACCTGGTGACCTGATCCATCTCGCCCTGTCGCAAGCGGACACATTTCCCGTCCTTCAAATCAATTGCAGGAATCAGTAGCATCGGTTAGGGATTCTCCTTCGGGGATGGAGCAGGAAGCGGAGGCCCCTGTTCGCCCAAGCCGACGGGGAAGGCCTTCATCACCTTGTTGACACCCAATTCGGCAAGTGTAGCGGCAGTCACAAACCCTCCACCCTTTTCAAAAAATCCTACCACATCCTGGTTAAGCGGTTTTTGTTCCTCAAAAAACTCCCCGGTCCACAAGACCATTCCATCAGACGGTCTGATGAGGTACACTTCAAACCCTACTGCGGCCGGCTTGGCTCCAAGCTTGCTCCCTTCACGCTCACGATATGTCCGGACGAGTCCCGCTACAACTCCATCCACCTTTAAGTGAGCTCCGACCTTTTGGGCCATGACGGGCAAGGCCATTTCTTTTTCGGAGCTTTCCTCGCCCACCACGGAAAAAGACTCCTCTGGACCAATCACCCGCAAGGAAGGCCGGCCGGACAACACAGAAGCCACTTGCTTCGTAATTCGATGTGCGGCCGTTTCAGGCACCACATAACGAACTTTTTTGAATTCTGTCCCATCCGCCTGATCAGTCCCCGGCAACCGAAATTGTGTACGAATTTCTTCAGGATCCCTTACGCCTCCACGTGAGCTACTCGCCAATTGAGGGGTTTTAATGGTCTGAAAAGGAAGGACAGCGAGACTGGATATACGGGAGGGATCAAATTGCGGAGCGGCCTCAATTTGAACTTTAGGGGGAACACATCCCACTCCGAGACACCACCACCCGATAAGGCTCAAGACCAGGAACCGGGAAGGCAAGGGTCTCGACCGCCCATTGATCGCAAGACACCTTCTCCTCATTGCCAATCACCAAAATTCTTTAAAAGCTGCAACCCGACGGCCTGACTTTTTTCGGGATGCCATTGAGTAGCAAACACATTGTCTTTCCAGACACTACTCGCAAAAGAAATTCCGTAGTCGGTTTGGGTACTGACGAGAGCACCGTCCGTCGGTTCCACATAGTAGGAATGCACGAAATACACATAGGAGTCGGAGGCAATGCCACGTAAAGGCGGAGCAACCGTGTTGATCTGAATCGTATTCCACCCCATATGAGGAATTTTATACGAGGTCCCTGCATCATCAGACGGACGGGGAATCGCTTTCACCTTCCCGGACAGAATCCCTAACCCTTGATGATAGCCAAATTCTTCGCTTTCCGAAAACAGCAATTGATACCCTAAACAAATGCCGAGAAAAGGTTTTCCCGAAGCGATGGAACCGTATATGACATCCATCAACTCAAAGCGAGCCAGATTGTCCATGCAATCCCCAAACGCCCCCACACCCGGCAACACGACATGACTGGCCTGGTCAATCACGAGAGGGGCTCGAGTCACGACCGCTTCATGGCCCACACATTCAAACCCTTTTTGCACGCTCCGAAGATTTCCCATCCCATAATCAATAATGGCAATCATGTCCTGGCTGTTTCCCTCTCTCCTTCCACTGATTCTCACCTTTTAGAGCGACCCCTTGGTGGAGAGCACTCCCTTAATTCGTTCTTCCCGCCTGACCGCTTGGTCCAAGGCCTTCGCAAACGCCTTAAAAATCGCTTCCATGATGTGATGAGGGTTTCTTCCATACAGCACATTCACATGAAGGTTTAACCCTCCCTGGCTCACGAATGCCTGAAAAAAGTCTTCAAACAATCCCAAATCAAACGACTTAATATAGCGTGTGGGTAACACGACATTGTATACGAGGTATGGACGGCCACTCAGATCCACGGTCACCTGGGCCAAGGTTTCATCCAACGGCACCGCCGCCCACCCGAACCGGGTGAGGCCCTCTTTGGTCCCGAGAGCCTGGGTTAAGACCTGTCCCATGACAATCCCCACGTCTTCGATCGTGTGATGGTCATCAATCTCGATATCCCCTTTTGCTTCAACCGTCAGATCAAAAAATCCATGCTTACCGAACAAATTCAACATGTGATCTAAAAACGGGATCGAGGTCTTAATCTGATTATTGCCGCATCCGTCGAGACCCCATTCTACTCGAACGGCCGTTTCCGCGGTTTTCCGTTCTTGGGAAGCCGTTCTGGGAACAAGATGTTGGTTCATGTCCATCGACTCTCCATTGATCGCCCATGTGCATCCAGGCCTTCCAGCTTAGACAGCCGCATCACCGGAGCATGGGCTTTGCGCAATGCGGCCTTTGAATAGGCCACCACATTGCTGGTTTTCATGTACTCATCCACACCCAAACACGAAAAAAATCTGGCACTCCCACCAGTTGGTAACACATGATTGGGCCCTGCCACATAATCCACCACTGCGGGAGGGGTATAGCGTCCAAGAAAAATGGCACCGGCATGACGTATACGTGACACATAATCTCCCGCGCGATCCATATTCAATGATAAATGCTCAGGCGCAATCTGATTGGCTAATTCAAACGCCTCATCAAAGGATCGCACAACAAACGCCATGGCATGATTTTGAATGGATCGGGACGCAATTGCCTGGCGTCCCAACTGTGCGAGTTGGCGGGTCACTTCAGTCACGACCCGTCTGGCAAGAGTCAGAGAAGTCGTCACCAGATACACACAGGCTTCCTCATCATGCTCGGCTTCACAAAGAAGATCAGCTGCCACATGCCGTGGGTTACTGGCGGAGTCGGCAATGACCAGTAACTCACTCGGACCCGCAATCATATCAATGTCGACCCGGCCGTAGACCAGGCGTTTGGCCGAGGCCACATACATATTCCCGGGACCGACAATTTTATCTACGGGCCGGATTGTCGAGGTGCCAAACGCCAAGGCCCCAATGGCTTGGGCTCCACCGACCCGATAGATTTCATCCACTCCAGCGACATCCGACGCCACCAACAACGCGGGGTGGATAATGCCGTTCGGCGTCGGCGTACACATGACGACTCGCTTTACTCCAGCCACTTTCGCGGGGATGGCATTCATGAGCACCGATGACGGATACAGGGCTTTTCCGCCTGGAACATACACACCGACGGCATCTAACGGCGTGATCCGTTGGCCTAATTGAATCCCCTGTTGACGATAGACCCAGGGCTTCCTTCGTTGTCGACGATGAAAGATCCGAATGCGATTCGCCGCATATTTCAGCGCTTGAATATCCGAGGACGGTAGTTCGGCGTATGCACGCTCGACGTCTTTTGCTGTCACACGAAGGCTGTCCGGACTGATCCGGACACGATCGAATTTCCAGGTCAATCGCTGGAGTGCCTGATCGCCCTCTTGCCGAACAGCATCCAATATTGTCTTGACGGCTTTTTCAACCTTGTCGTTCTGGTGAACGGCCCGCTGACAAACACGATCCACCGCTTGCGAAAACTCTTGGTCCTTGTGGGAAACAATTTTCATGCATGAACCTTTTTGGAGCGGGAACGAGAAAGAATTTTTTTCACCCGAGCAATCAGTTCGGTAATCACAGCATGTTTCATTTTTAAGCTTGCCCGATTCACAATCAATCGGGCAGATGACCAGGCGATCACTTCATCCTCGACCAGATTATTGGCTTTCAGAGTGTTTCCTGTCTCCACCAGATCGACAATCCGATCGGCCAATCCGACCAATGGAGCCAACTCGATCGACCCGTAGAGCTTAATCAATTCCACAGGCAACCCCTGCTGGTTAAAATACCGTTCGGTGATCGTGGGATATTTGGTTGCCACCCGAAGCTTGGAAGACATCCGTTGCACAAGCTGTGGCCCGTTCGGCCTGGCGACGACCAGCCGACAGACCCCCAAGTTCAGGTCAACCGGTTCATAGACATCCGGGCTCTGTTCCAACAAGACATCTTTCCCAACCACCCCTAAATCGGCAGCGCCATATTCAACATAGGCCGGCACATCACTTGGGCGTACAATTAAGACCCGATGCCCATGCTCCGGGAATTCCAAAATTAATCGACGGTCGTCCGCTCGAACATGATATCCCGTATAGCCGGCCTGGCGGAACAATTCAAGAGTCGGATCAAGAAGTTTACCCTTGGAAAAGGCAATGGTAATCCTTTCGCTCATGACACCTCGCGAACGCGGACAATCCTCGCACCCAGGTCCTGAAATTTTTCTTCCAGCCGTTCATAGCCGCGGTCTAAATGATAAACTCGGGACACAATCGTTTCGCCATCAGCCGCCAACCCGGCCAATACCAAGCCTGCACTGGCGCGTAAGTCCGAAGCCATGACGGGGGCACCGGTGAGCAAGGGCACACCTTTGACCACGGCATGCGGGCCATCAATCTCAATCGACGCTCCCATCCGGTGAAGTTCCGGGACGTGCAGGAATCGCCCTTCAAAAATGGTTTCGGAAATCACGCTCACGCCTTCTGCCACCGACATCAATGCCATCATTTGGGCTTGGAGATCGGTCGGGAAGCCGGGATAGGGGAGCGTCTTAATTTCCACCGCTTTGAGGGGACCGGAACGGCGGATTCGCACACCGTCATGGCTTTCGGTTAACTCAGCACCCATTTCCTGAACTTTTTTCAGGACGCTGCCCAAATGATCTGTTACGCACCCCTTTACCATCACATCCCCACCGGTAATGGCTCCGGCCATCAAATAGGTGCCGGCTTCAACTCGATCGGGGATCACCCAATGCCCTGCCCCATGAAGCTCCTTCACCCCTTCAATTGTAATGGTGTCCGTTCCCACTCCATGGATTTTTGCACCTCGCTTGGTCAGGAAGGCACACAGGTCTGTGATTTCCGGTTCCCGTGCAACATTATGCAAACTCGTGGTCCCTTGCGCCAGGCAAGCCGCCATGATCAGGTTTTCCGTGCCCGTGACTGTCGGGAAATCCAAGTCAATCCTTGCCCCTTTAAGACGACCCGCTTTCGCATGGATATATCCATGCTCCACTTGAACTTCCGCCCCCATCATCTCCAATCCTTTAAGGTGAAGGTTCACCGGTCTGGTGCCGATCGCACATCCACCCGGCAGAGAAACCTTGGCCTCTCCCAGCCGAGCGAGTAAAGGCCCGAGGGCTAAAATAGACGCTCGCATCGTCTTGACTAAATCATACGGCGCTTCAATCGATTGCACCTGAGCCGCATCCAGCCTGATTCTGGCACCTTCCTCCTGAACCGTCACTCCCAATAAGGCCAGTAATTTCCCCATGGTCATGACATCACGCACGTGTGGAACATGGTCAATGACGCATTCCCCACCCCCTAACAACGTCGCTGCCAAAATCGGCAAGGCGGCATTCTTGGCTCCGCCGATTTCCACGGACCCCTTTAAGGGCAATCCACCTGTGATTCGAATTTGATCCACTGACAATATTCCTTGTCTACACAGGACGCCGTTGCACGCATACTACTCGTGGAATGCCTTGGGAATCCGGCAGGACCTTTACCATTTTAAAGGCATTCGTCAGGGAAGGCTCCCGGCACAGAAGGTCTGCCTGACCAACTCCCACTTCCATCAGGACATATCCTTCAGAGGAAATAACTGGCGGCGATTCATCCAATAACCGCCGGTACACATCGAGTCCATCCGGCCCTCCATCCAACGCCAGTCGTGGTTCAAAGTCTTTGACATCTGGAGAAAGGTGTTCCCATTCCGCATGGGAGATATACGGCAGGTTAGCAATAATGGCGGTCACTTTACCTGCTAAATTTCTGGATAACAAGTGGGAAAGCAGGTCACCAGCCACCCACAGAATTCGTTGCGCAACTCCATGGCGCATGGCATTGACCTGCGCAAGTTGTAGCGCGGAGACCGACTTATCTGATGCGATAATCACCGCTGCAGGAAGGTTGACCGCTAGACTGATCGCCAGACATCCAGAACCCGTCCCGACATCCAGGATCACCGGACGCACGTCAGCCCCTAGAAGCCCAATCGCCTCTTCCACCAGCAATTCGGTCTCAGGTCTTGGAATGAGCACCCCAGGTTGGACGAGAAAATCCAAACCAAAAAATTCTTGATTCCCTAATACATATTGCAGTGGTTCATGTAAGGCACGGCGGTGAAATAAGGCCACAGCCCGCCGACAGACTTCCGCATCAACGGGAGTATCCGGATTCGCATGCAATTGCAATCGCGTAATACCAAGGGCACCCTCAAGAATCCACAGCGCTTCATGGCGGGCATTGGCAATCCCCGCCTGAATCAGCGTCTCAACCGCACCACGATATAACTGTGCATAGGAAGTGAAGGGGGGCATCTGAGCCTCAAAAAGCACGCACACCTTGAACCGTTGCAAGAGAAGGACTGGCGTTACAAGAAAGACATCATTGGGCTTTGAGGGCCGCGATTAACCCGTCAAGGTCGCCTTCCATCACTCGATCCAATTTATGCAACGTCAGCCCGATTCGATGGTCGGTCACGCGATTTTGTGGAAAATTATACGTGCGGATTTTCTCACTCCGTTCCCCTGTCCCGACTTGGGAACGGCGTTGTTGGGCAATAGAGGCTTCCTGTTTTTCGCGCTCGGCATCACCAATTCGTGTTCGAAGAGTTCGCATGGCCTTCGTTCGATTTTTTAGTTGGGACCGCTCGTCCTGACATGTCACGACCACTCCTGTCGGAATATGAGTAATCCGGATCGCAGAATAAGTCGTATTCACACTTTGTCCACCAGCCCCTGATGAACAATAGGTGTCAATCCGTAAATCTTTCGGATCAATGTGGACCTCTACCTCTTCCACCTCAGGCATCACCGCGACCGTAGCCGTGGATGTATGAATTCGTCCATTAGCCTCTGTCGTCGGAACCCGCTGCACCCGGTGAACCCCACTTTCATACTTAAAATTTCCAAAGGCTCCCTTGCCTTCAACCAGCAAAACCGCCTCTTTGACCCCACCAAGACCGGTTTCCTGAAATTCCATTAATTCGACCCGTAATCCCTTAGCCTCGGCAAACTTCGTATACATCCGCAGGAGGTCGCCGGCAAAGAGTGCGGCCTCACTTCCACCCGTCCCCGCACGAATTTCAATGAACGAATTTTTATTATCTCCTTCATCAGCCGGGCAGAGCAATTCAATGACCTGGGCCTCCAGGGCCTCACGTTGACTTTCCAGGCTTTGCAACTCTTCACCGGCCAACCGGCGCATGTCGGGATCTAATTGCAGATCTTCCGTCATCAGGCGAGTCTGGGCAATCTCTTCAACTACCCGTCGGTACCCGCCAAACAACTGCGCAATGGGCTCTATCTCTGATCGTTCTTTCGTGAGGGCAACCAGAAGGGTCGGTTGAGACAAGACGGCAGGATCTGATAACTGATCGTTGAGCGTGTCATATTTATTGGCAATGGCCTCCCATTTGCTGAATAAACCGCCCTCTTTAAGCTCTGTCTTAGTAATTGGTGGCATAGATTCAGTTTAACAGGAAATTAAATGACACAACATATACCCTTATCCCAGCAACAAGCCCACGAGCCTCATACGAAAAGTTTCATAGAAGATGGGATTGACCGGAAGGGGACCGAGACAACACTCAGAGTAGCCGCTGCTGGGAAACCCAGTCTTTTTGACCGCAACTCAAGAAAAGCCACAGCCAGGACTGCTTCACCACCATACACAGATCATCCCCTGGAGGATTGTTTAGGCAGGACAATGGAGAAGAAAGAGAAACAAGTCTTAAGCTTTGGCTTTGGGCTTCGCCGTTTTGGCGTATTTTTTATTGAAACGTTCCACCCGTCCTTCGGCATCCACAATTTTCTGGGTACCCGTGAAAAACGGATGGCAACTGGAACAGATGTCGACCTTTAAGTCTCCCACGGTCGTCCGGGTTTGATAAGTCATTCCGCACGCACAACTCACATTTGCAAATTCATAAGCCGGATGAATGCCCTTTTTCATACTTCCTCCTTCAACGCCATCTCTCGGTTCAGCATCTAAATATGAAAAGCCCCTAACACAAAGCCCCTATTGTGAATTATCGATTCATAGATTGCAAGAACTCATTATTACTCTTGGTTCCGCCAATTTTATCCATGAGAAATTCCATCGCCTCCATGGTCCCGAGAGGGCTGAGCACCTTTCGGAGAATCCACATTTTGTTCAGACGGTCGCGATCAACCAGCAACTCTTCTTTCCTCGTACCGGATTGACTGATATCGATGGCCGGGAAGAGCCGTTTATCCGCCAACCGACGATCCAGGTGCACCTCCATGTTTCCCGTGCCCTTAAACTCTTCAAAAATAACATCGTCCATTCGACTTCCAGTATCCACCAATGCTGTGGCCAGAATCGTCAAACTTCCACCAAATTCGATATTTCTGGCGGCACCAAAAAACCGTTTAGGTCGTTGCAGGGCATTGGAATCCAAACCGCCGGATAACACCTTTCCACTGGGAGGGGAAATCGTATTATAGGCACGCGCCAATCGAGTTACACTGTCTAACAAAATCACCACATCCCGTTTATGTTCGACCAAACGCTTGGCTTTTTCCATGACAATCTCCGCCACTTGGGCATGACGCTGAGGCGGCTCATCAAATGTGGAGCTAATGACTTCGGCGGCTTTGACCTGGCGCTGCCAGTCGGTAACTTCTTCAGGTCGTTCATCAATCAGGAGGACAATCAAGACAATTTCCGGATGATTCGCAATAATGGCCCGCGCCACAGCCTGCAAGAGCATGGTCTTTCCCGTTCTGGGAGCCGCCACGATCAATCCCCGTTGCCCCTTGCCAATGGGCGTCGTGAGTTCCATCACTCTCGTGCAATACTCTTCAGGATCAAATTCAAGGTTGATCCGCTCTTCAGGATACAGCGGAGTGAGGTTATCGAACAGAATTTTATCCCGCTGCACCTCAGGCTCATCATAATTAATTTTTTCGACTTTCAAGAGCGCAAAATACCGCTCTCCGTCCTTCGGCGGACGAATCTGCCCTGACACAATATCACCGGTTCGCAAATTAAATCGTCGAATTTGAGACGGAGAAATATAAATATCATCGGGTCCTGGCAGGTAGTTGGAATCCGGGGCCCGGAGAAATCCAAATCCATCTGACAGAGTCTCCAGGACTCCCTCTCCGAAAATGACTCCGTTCTTGTCGCTCTGCCCTTGAAGAATAGAGAAAATCAGCTCTTGCTTTCGTAAATTTGGCGCGCCATCAATTTTTAGATCACGCGCGATTTCATTTAATTCTCCAATGGACTTTTGCTTCAATTCGGCAAGATACATTAGGTTACTCCATTCATTGGCCGGAAGGGTTTTCTCGTGGGCTTAGCCTGATACGAGGGGTGGAAAGGATACGAACATTTTCATCTGGGTTATGCGCTGAGAATTTCGGCGATCCTCGAAAAAGGAACCGCACCAGACTTTGATAAAGTTAAAAATTTTAGACCGGTATTGTGTGTTTTAGGAAGAATGTTTAGAGAAACTGAAGAACCACACTTGTCAAAACCACCGTGTTGTCCTATCTACGATTTGAAATAATACGTGAAGTCCGAGAAGTTAATTGGCGGAAATGGATTTTGCTATCAAATGGGCAGGTCTTAATTAATTATTTATCTCACTATTGAACAACTTGTCAATAGGCTCCTTTCGGAAGTTGCGACAAGAAACTCAAGTTTTTTCCCCCGACCACTCATCGAAGAGTCACCCCACTCTCTCATGGTTGGCACCCTCAATCGTATTATGTTAAACCATCATGATGGTAATTGAAAGTCAACAAGGAAGGGTTTTCTCCCATGTCTGATTCAGGTTTTCCCTTTTCCAGTGAACGGATTTTCACCCTCTCCGAAGCCAACGGATTAATTCCCGAGCTGGAACAATTTTGGGACAATATTAGGGCAGGACGCCAAATACTTATGGACACCAGGGAAGAAGTCAAAAAAGCCAGCGCCCAAGCCTCATCTGGAGGAGGAACGGTCATGGGCGTCCAATATATCAAAGGGTTACAAGACATCAATGGCAGCCTGCATGCCATTCAAGAACTCGGCGTGGTGATCAAAGATGTTGAAATTGGATTATGTGATTTCCCATTTTTGCTTGATGACCGCCTGGTATTTTTATGTTGGAAATCCGGAGAAAAACAGGTTCGCTGGTGGCACGATATTGACAGCGGATATGCGAACAGACAACCCTTAGAAGACCCGAATCCATAGACCTGCCGCATACTCGCCTATTCATTTTCCAACACACTTTTCAGACAACAGGGGCTCCCAACCAACATGTCCATACGACGGCCTTCTGATATGTTGGAGGAGCCATGTCCATGGCAGAAGAGAGACCATTGATGCAGCCTGGTAAAAGGAACGAGGAAATAGAATGAAATTCGTAATTTTAGGAAAAGATGGTCCTGAAGGCGCACAAAAACGCCCCCTCTATCGGGAAGCCCACCTCAAACGGCTAGAGGCGTGGGCCCAACAAGGCAAAGTTATTTTGGCTGGGCCTCTGACCGATAAAATAGGGAGCTTAATCGTGGTCGAAGCAGAATCACTCGAAGAAGTCCAAGCATTTGCCAACGATGATCCCTATACCCTTCATGGGGTTTTTCAAGAAGTCACTATCCACCCGTTTCTACAGGTGTTTCCCAAAGCGAAGCTTTCACTTTAACCAGGAAGAAATTGGAAAAAGCCTGCCCCCAACGCTTGTGAAAACCCTGATATCCTACTTTGGGGCGGACGAATGCTCTGTATTGTTTTGAACAACATCCAACACCCGTTGCCATTCCTCCGGACGCACTGGTTGAATCGAGAGCCGGGAACCTTTACGAAGCAGTTCCATTTTTTCTAATCCCTTAACGGTCCTCAACTGATCCAAAGGCAAGGGCTGAGAAAACTTTTTAACGAATTGGACATCCACAAGGAACCAACGTGGCGAATCCGGCGAACTACGCGGATCAAAATACCGGCTACTTGAATCGAATGCAAAGGCGTCAGGATAAGCGGCCTTAACTACTTTAACAATTCCAACTATGGCTGGCGGGTCGGTATTACTATGGTAAAAAAATCCCAAATCCCCAACATTCATGGATTTCAGGAAATTTCGAGCCTGGTAATTTCGCACGCCTTCCCAACATGTGGTCTTACGGGGAGAGGCAACCAGATCATCAATGGAAAATGTTGTCGGCTCTGATTTGAACAACCAATACTGCACCATCATGCCTCACTCATTTATTGCCTTTAAAAACCACAAACTCCATTGAGCAATTATAAGGTGTCTATTTTTCGGAGTACAATTGAACCATAGCCTAATGCATCGACCCCATGATTGCATAAAATTTTTGAGGCATCATGACCAACCATGATTGATCAATTAATTCAGTTTGCCGAATCCTGGGTTCCCAGAGAAATCTGGTTCGGCATGATCACCCTTTCCCTGATTGCATTTGTCGGAACCCTTATTGCGATCCCTGCTCTGTTAATTCGCCTGCCACCTGATTACTTCAACAATCACGGCCACCGCAGGTGGTTTGCCAACCATCACCCAATCATTCGCGCCATTGGGTTGATGGTGAAAAACGGCCTGGGACTCATTTTTCTGTTAGCCGGAATTGCCATGCTGGTCTTACCAGGACAAGGAATTCTCACAATGGTTCTGGGAATCTTGTTTCTGGATTTTCCGGGAAAACACCGTGTCGAACAAAAACTCATTCGGCAACCCCAGATTCTCAACGCCATCAACGCCATGCGAGAAAAAGCAGGCAAACTGCCGTTTGTGTTTCACGAAAACACCCCGACCTAAACTCATGTCGGCCTGAACCTTCCTCAGTTAACACCCGTTTACACCCTTTTCTCCCATTGATAGGATGGCCCGCATGTCTGTATGGAACAAGATCGGATGGCTAGGACTCGCCGGACTCTGTGCCGTGGCCTTCGGCCATGTCGTAGGCCTAGTCAATCCTCACGAAAAAGTGAACGGACTCTGGCTCGTGATCGCCGCCGCCTGCTTCTACGTGTTGGCCTACCGGTTCTATGGCCGGTTTTTGGCACAGCGGGTCATGAATCTGGACGATCGACGTCGCACTCCCGCCCACCGGCTGGAGGACGGCACCAATTTCTATCCCGCCAACAAATACATTCTCTTCGGCCATCATTTTGCGGCTATCGCCGGAGCCGGCCCATTACTCGGTCCGATATTGGCGGCACAATTTGGCTTCCTTCCGGGGTTTTTATGGATTGTCATTGGCGCGGTTCTGGCAGGCGCAGTTCAGGATTTTATTATCCTTGTCGCCTCCATGAGGCGAAATGGCCGCTCACTTCCGGAGATCGCCCACGCTGAATTAGGTCCCATCACCGGGATGGCCACAGCGATTGCCGTACTCTTCATCGTGGTGGTGGCACTAGCCGGATTAGGCCTGGCGGTGGTAAATGCGCTTTATCATAATGCCTGGGGCACCTTTACCATCGTCATGACCATTCCCATCGCCTTGCTCATGGGGTTATACCTTCAAAAAATTCGCCAGGGACAAGTCGGAGAAATGACGCTGATCGGCTTAGGACTCCTGATAGGAGCCATTCTCGTCGGCCGGACCGTGGCACAATCAGAATGGGCTGAATGGTTTTTATGGGATCGAACCACGCTCACATGGAGCCTTGCGGCATATGGTTTTCTTGCCTCAGTTCTCCCCGTCTGGATGTTGTTAGTGCCCCGGGATTATCTCTCAACATTTATGAAATTAGGCGTGATCGCCCTTCTGGCCGTGGGCGTCATAGTACTCGCGCCCACCATTGAAATGCCTCGCACCACCATATTTACAGAGGGCAATGGACCGATCATTCCAGGAACGTTGTTTCCGTTTCTTTTTATCACCATTGCCTGTGGGGCCATTTCCGGCTTTCATTCCCTGGTCTCATCAGGAACGACGCCCAAGTTGATTAGTCGGGAATCTCAGGCCATCGTCGGCTACGGTGCCATGCTTCTGGAAAGCTTTGTCGGAGTGGTGGCACTCATCGCCGCCTGCCTTCTCGTTCCCGGCGACTATTTTGCCATCAACACGAGCCTGTCCGCAGACACCCTGCAAACTATGGGATTTCCAACCGCCCGCATTACAGAACTCTCCACGCTTGTTGAGGTAGATGTATCGAGTCGTCCGGGAGGTGCGGTATCCCTGGCCGTTGGCATGGCCTCGATTTTTTCAAGCTTGCCGGGGATGTCCGGGCTCATGGCCTACTGGTATCAATTTGCGCTCTTGTTCGAAGCCCTGTTCATTTTGACCACAATTGATGCCGGGACGCGGGTCGCCCGGTATCTGGTTCAGGAATTAGGGGGACGATTCTATACCCCGCTCAAACAAATTAATTGGTGGCCCGGAGTATTAGGCGCCAGTCTGTTCGTAGTGGGAGGCTGGGGGTATCTCATTGGCACAGGATCCATTGCGACCATCTGGCCGATGTTTGGAGCAGCCAATCAATTACTCGGTATGCTGGCTCTCTGTATTGCCACGACCGTGCTCATCAAGATGAACAAGAAAGCCTATCTGTGGGTGACGGTGATCCCGATGGTATTTGTGGGCGTGATTACCCTGGCGGGATGCTATGAACTCCTGGTGATCTTTATCAATCGGGCTCTCTCAACAGAAGGGTCGCAAAGCCTGACCATGGCTATCAATGCCTCACTCGTCGGCCTGGTGGCCATGCTCGCACTCATTGTCCTCACAGACAGCGCCAGAAAATGGTACGGCTATCTCATACACAAACAGCCACTGAACAGCACCGAAGTGATCGAAGGGGAAGGCATTCAACTTCCCGCAGGACGGTGCTGCTAATCCAGGGGCCTGTCACAACAACTTGAAAGGAGGCTTATGGCAGACAACTATTCCTTCGACGTCATTTCTCGCATCGACATGCAGGAAATGAAAAATGTGGTGGATCAAACCGAAAAAGAAGTCGGACAACGCTTTGATTTCAAAGGATCCAAAACCGAATTGACGCTAAAAGAAAAGGACAAACAATTAGTGGTAATTTCGGATGACGACTACAAACTCAACGCTGTCTTGGATATCCTTAAGGCCAAATGCGTCAAACGAAATGTGTCGTTGAAAGGCCTAACGTATGGCAAAGTAGAAGAGGCCTTAGGCGGCACGGTACGCCAAACCATTACCATTCAGAGCGGGCTTCCGGAAGACAAGGCGAAAGCCATCACGAAATCGATTAAAGAGGCCAAATTCAAGGCCCAGGGACAAATTCAAGGGGAACAAGTCAGGGTGCAAAGCAAAAGCAAAGACGAACTGCAAGCCGTCATGAAACATCTCAAAGGGCAAGACTTCGGACTCGATCTCCAATTTGAAAATTATCGGTAATTTCACCCCGCAGGGTAACAATCGGCCCCGACGTGTTCCAGTGCCTTGTCCAGAGCCTGTTGACCGGTTCTGGCTCTTAATATGTCCCGAGCCTCCATCACGGAAGGGCGATTTTTTCCAATTGGAACATCCAGTTGTTCTAAACTCTCAGATCCCCACCCCTGCGTCCAATAGACCATTTGAAAATCCGATAGACGAAGAATACCTATCTCAGCTATTGCTGAATTTTCAATGACAATTCCGCCCATTTGATTCATCATCGTCGCTTCTCCAATTTTTATGGGGCCGGTATTCTCACGACTTGAGAACACCACAACAATTTCATAAGGGAGGTGGAGGAGTTGGCCTTGGATTTTCAATTCCTGGGAAAAGCTAACGGGATGAGACAACCGTGGAATCGTCACAATGCTCTGAAAGGAACAACGCTGCCGGAGAAACTCTTTGGTGCGCCGAGTAAGCGTTTCAAGATATTCGTTAATGATCACCGGGGCAGCATTCTGCGCCGTGTCATCTGCGTGCACGACCAGACCAATGGTTGGTACCCGAGGCCACTCACCATTCTTGTCAGATAACTCCTGCGATTCAAAGGCCTCTTTTCCGACAAGGTCAATCATCCGGGGTGTGGAGCCTGCCCCACACCCCATAAATATAGCCGTCATAAGACAGGTACACCATATTTTGATAAGGATCATCGGATCAGGAAGTCGCCTGATTCTTCCGCCATAATATTTCAAAATGCATCACCGCCTGGGCAATGGCATCCTGCCCGGAAACCCATCGAAGCGTCTCATACTCCTCACCCTCTGAATTGGGATAAATGGGAGGTTGGGTCTGAGCCCGTCGGACTACGGGATAGACATTAGATTCAATCGGGACAACCAGCCGTTCAAGGGTCGCCCAGGCTTGACCATCCGTGGAGACCATTGGTTGACCTGTCCGGACATCCAGCAACGCGAGTTCCAGACGCGCATAATTTTCCGCACGATACCCTGGCATTCCCCCACCCCGCATACCCGTCGGCTGCTGCAACCCGCCCATTGGAAAACGATCAAAGACCTCATACTCCGTACTGGATAATACCGCCAACAAAAGATAGGGCACGTGCTGCTCCTTCCCCAATTGGATGAATGGGTCCACGGAGCCCTTGGGTTTCAAATTATCCGGATACACGACGGAATGAATTTGAATCGGTAATTGTTTTTGAAGTTCCGTCTTCAGATGTTCCCCCAGATTCTCCAACGTCCCTCGGCGAAGTTCAGGAGCTGATTTTTCAAAATCCGAATCGTTCAGAACGACCAAGACGGCGGTCACTTCTTGGGCTGGAAGCGTTATTGTTGCAACGTTTCCGCCTGACAGACCGGTAGGCTGGGGCAGGTAAGCCGGCAACCGTTTGGGAGTGTTATCCAACGAACAGCCAAGGAATGAAAAAGCAGAGAGGAACCCGACAATCAACCAGATGTGACGCCACATAATGAAGCCTCCATTGGTTAAGGGAAAAAATGGCCGTCTGTATGTTAAATTCTCTTCCCTTTAATCAAGGATCGTCAAGAACCGGAACAATGGTGAAGGTGATATCCGTCAAAAGCTGACAAGCTGAAGGCCGGGATTCATGGTCATTCTCAGGATCATCCATACTACTGCTGGCCAGAACCTTCCTCCCTGGCTCCTCATGGTTTCCAGTATCTTTTCTTCAAAGACTTTTTATTGATGATCCTGGGAACCGAAAATTCGCCTAAGATTCGAAACTGCCGAAGCAAGAGAAAAGTCTCTGGAAAAACACGTGATCCAGTTGCCATCTTTCAGGATCTTGGGGTAGGGTAAGCCGGTGTGCCCACTGCTAAAAAATTTTTTCCATTATGTCATACTTGTGGTTGTCGTTTCCGTTTTTTCCGCCTGCGACAAAATCTCCGTCCCCCGCCTGGCATTCGATGATAAACACGAACCAAGAATCCCTGTCACGATCACTTACGCCTTTGCATCCAATCTTCTGACCTATACTCAGACCGTGGGCGGGTGTGGGTTACCTTATACCATTCCGGTAGGCGAGATCATATCCAAAACATTTCTCCAGGTCGGCCAGGAACGATTCATGGGTGTAAGAGCCGAACCTCCCGTCGGAGAGGCGCAAGGGGTCTCTCCCGATGGCTATCGAATCGTCCTGAGTCTCGAGCAATTTGGATTCGATCCAGTAACCCGGTCGGGGCAAGAAGATCGGTACGACGTCTTTGTGGATCTGAAACTCCATGCCCTTTACGAAGATGCGAACGGGACCTCTCTTGCCCAGAGTCCCCTGACCTACCACCAGAAAGTCAGGCTATGGGTGCCGGAACTCACCAGTCAATCCGTTTCATGCCACACCGATCAAATTGACGGAACGGTAGCAGACGCCGCTGAAACTCTGGCTAAACAGATGACAGGAGTTCTCCCCCAATTGGTTCAACTCAATACCGGTCAGCAACCTGTCGCCCCGCAACCAGGTTCCCCTCCACCAGCGCTGCAAAGTCCGGCTGCAGGCGTGCCGACCACGGCCCCACCCGTTGCAAGCCCATCGGTTCAATTTAGAACCAAATTAATTGATGCCAACCGCAATTTGGTGTTGGAGGGCGGAGAGGCCATTATCCTTTTAATTGAAACGACCAATGCCAGCGAAACAGCCATTCCATCGGCCTATGTGGAGTTACGGGGGACCCCTACCTTGGTTGAGGCTTTTAAACGGGTAGCCCCTCTTCCCGTCCCATTAGGATCTTTTAAGCCGGGGGAAAAGCGGACCGCAGAAATACGGGGACGATTGGGTCAGGTGACCGAACATCTCCAAGGAGAGTTGATCATCGGAATCATCCTCTCTGAAGGCCTGCCGCCTGGAACCCATACCATCCGTGCTGAAATTCAACCAGGACCCAGAAAACCATCTTCCAGGTAGCCAACAATCATTCACCAGAATTTTTTTGAATCCCACATGGTTACCCGTTTGAGGGATACAACCTTTATGCATGGGTGTTGGTAGAACTCATTTTAATCCTGTCCAATCATCAAATGAAAGAAAGACAGGATTGAATTTCCATATGGATGATCAAGAAACATTCCTTGGTCGCTTGTGAGTGCTTCAATCCCCAATACCCCGAAGAGCCCTAAGCAGTTTATTCTTTGAAGTCCCCTGAGACTGCTCTTCCCCCTGATCCTGTATTTCCCTGGCCGTTTTGAACTCGGAATGAAAGGCGATAGGACCAAACAGATTGGCAGCTTTCGAACCCGTCTGAACAGAATCAACCACTAAGGACATACCCTCTAAAATGAGGGGTTCCTCTCCAAAAATGCTGCGATAATCAGCAAGTACATTCCGCTCTTCTGTACCTACCTTCTTATCCGGGAAGGCCCGCTGCGCACGACCACATCATGCACTGACGGATCTTTTGGGCGCACAAAGATTGTCCCCACAGGACGAGCATTGTCTCAAATATATTCAAGAATGGTTTGCCTGCTTGGCGCCTCTCTGGATGAAAACCTCAAGTAAAAAGCGGTACAGTGATCGCCTTGTGAGGATTGTCTGATCGCTTCGGCGGTAGGCAGCGTGAGCACGCTCCACTCCCAGGAGAGGAAAGGATTTGCTGGACTATTTGCCGTCAGCGAACGGGACCAACTCATACATCTCCGCTCAATTTCAAGACGCAAGACTCTACGATGGTCTTCTTGTACCACCTGAACCTGTCCGTTCCCTTCTCCCACTTTCATAGACCACCCATGAGGCAAACTCTCGAAAACGGGAAAATGATGTCCGTTCATACAAAAAGGGGAATTGGTGTAGTGGCGCCGAAAGTCGTCGGTACCAACTCAAAAATAGCACAGCACAAAAAACCCGCTCCTCACAGAAAGAAGATCAAGGAAATTTTATTAGTTGGTATTGCCTTACGAACCTTTCCGAAAAAATCGTGGCGAGAGGTGCTTTTTCACATGCCTAATCAATTCACGCCTAATGCCAGCGAGAAAGAACACTCTATACCCTGGAAATTTTGAAATACTTATAGGGTCTGTTGAAAAAAGCCGCCAGCGGCGTTCTCGCCATTTTTCCGTGCTCACGTACTCAGCGTACGCTCCGCGCGAAAAAACGGCTGCGGCCTTGCTGGACGGACTTTTTTGAACCGACCCGGAGCCGTTGATGAGTAATCTAATCCTGGGCAAATTTGTCCTTGTTAATCTTAATTATTCAACACTCCCTTATAGAAATCAGAGAACCATTCCTCCACGCGATACCGAGATCTTGTGACACAGTAATACCGTTCCACGGATCTGGTGGAGAAACAGAATTTGAGATGAAACAGGCCGTTCAACACACAGGAAGATAAGACCGCCCGGATTTTGACTGCGTGAAGAACGCATTCTTCAAAATGGAATCAAGCCCTTGGAACGTTACTACGCCACATCAAAACCTGGCGGCCCAGAGTGCCGTGATGGTTCATGGATTCATAAAAATAAGAGGCCGTGCGGCCATCCAAATCCTTTCCCGTGTATTGGTAATCCGCATTGGCCGTGCCCCATTAATACCCCACACGCCAACACCAGGCTGATATTTGTGAGCACACTGATCGACGCCGAAACGATCGGGAGGAAATGATGCCTGTGTCGAGCCAAAGCAAAGACCTCAACGGGTCTAGACTTGAAAACTGTCCCCATCCACCTGCAAATCGGCGAACTAGATCCACATTCAAACCAAATGGCAAACTCGGGCTGAGCCTCTCAAGTGAGCATTGCCTGCGTCAGCACGAATAAATGTGGCCGATCTGGGTGACAATGATTTTGGCTCTCTTCCCGAGAGAAAAAGACCCCAACTGCCTTGCCAAAACAAGGCCCTGCCTGGCACCAAGCGAGGGCTAAGAAAAAAAAACGCCCCGGCTGGGAATACCAACCGGGGCGCTCAGGATAACGGGGAGGGTTAAATCCCCTTGTTAACAATGACTCTTAGAAGTTGATCCAAAGTTGGGTGTAGCCCCAGTTTTGATCAGCCGTACCAAACCCGTTCTTCTTCAAGTAATCCCCGGTGAAGAAGTGGCCGTAGCCCACTTGCCATCCCACCTTATTGTTTTGGAAGAACAAAGTATACACCACGTCAATTTCACCACCAAGAGACTTTTCGTTATTGCCTGCAGGAGTGCTAAAGAAGGTGGCTTGAGAAGCCGTGTACCAGTTGTCCCTCTTGTTCGCCAATCGCATGATATGTCCGGCAATTTCGAAATGGCTTTCTGGCGTCGGACGCAGTTGCAAGTTTCCGCCATACGTCAACATATTCTGCCAGGACATCAAGTCCATGTACCCGAAATGAATGTGGTTCGTCGGGTACAATTGGCTGAAGGTATGGCCACCATCCTTATTGCTGCTACCCGTGGCGTAGTTGATTTCCGCACCGATACGGGGCTGCATGGGAACCGGCAAGGTCACACCACCGTCCAGATGTCCAGCCAACGCATTGATACGAGTCTGACTCGCTCCCCCTACAGGACCCAATTCACCAAACTGCCAATAGCCTTCTCCCGTAAGATCGAACATTCCCTCTTTGAACGCGACACGGGCACCGACGGTGCTTCGTTCTTGATTAGATTGCTGTCCACCGGCACCTTGAGCCGGGGCACCGGCTCCCGTGGTTGCACCACCGTCTTCATAGATATAGGTAGGTTCGACTGCGACAGACCCGAACTTCATCGGGAGACGTAAGAACAGAATGTCGCCGTCACCTTTACTGGCTTTCCCTGTTGTGCATCCCCCTGCATTTTGTACACAGTTTCCTTCTGCCACGCGCAACCAGCCCAATTCCACCGGCACGGTAGCATGGTTATATCGCATCGTAATACCATCGAAAGAGAAACCGACGTTGTTCCAGTCAAAGTGACCGAAGATCCGGTGATTTCCCCATACCATAAGTTGTCGACCAGCTTTCAAGGTCAAATTCGGCATTAAGAAATTTCTGACCAACATGAACCCTTGACGTAGGAACAGGTGCGCATCGGTGCTATTGGGATTCCCTGCCCCACTCACATTATTGGGGTTAGGCATCGCACCAAAGTTATTCGAAACCTGAGGTTGGAGAAAAAACACAACATCCGGGGAAAGGTCGTAATTAAATCCCAACCGGATGAGTTGCTGCGTGAAAAAGGAATTGGAATCCCCGTTGTTGCTAAAGTTCCCATTCGTCCGGAACTCTGGCCGAACACGCATGTCGCCGGAAATCGTCAACTTGCTGGGATCAAAGACCCCTTTGGGTGGGTCAAACTGGCCATAGGGCACCAAATCGGGAATAGCCCGTGGCACCGCCGGCACGTTGGTGTTTTTGTCGGTCGCCGGAGTGGTCTTGGCGGCCAACCCTGGTGCTGCAGACATGGCGACAATCAAAGCCGCTGCTGTCAACCTGGTAAAGGATCGGTAAAAAGTCCTCATTGCACTCCTCCTGTTGGTGAATAGCCCTGTGGATTCAAGATCCAACGCCCTGTACCCCATTTACTACCATCCAGAGCTGGTGGTTTCTTTCATCCGCTTCCTTCTTGACTGCGTAATTTTTGCCGTCTCAAGCACTACCATGTTTTCCATAAACCAATGAATCTTTGTTTTACGACTCTTCCGATCTGTTATTGTTTGCCATTTAGATGCCAAGTCACATTCTTTGTCGTAAATCATTAAAAGTAATGTCTTTTTCCTGACTTTCTCGATGATTCTGGTTCATAGCCCTATCGCCTGAATGCTACGATAGTGGCAAAAACCACACGACAGAAGATAACCGTAGACCCGCCCGCAGTGCGCACGATGAACAGTCTGATGACCGTCCGGAAGGATTTCGTGATGACAGATAAATTTTAAAAATCGAAATAAAGCTTGGGTGTCAACGAAACGATCCAGCAGTCAACATCCTCACGGAGTCGCACCTCCCCTAGCTACCCCATTTTGGATCCACCGGACTCGGTGGCTTGTTCTGTCGCCCCTTTGATCTCTGCTTCGGCTTCTTTGATTGATGATTCCAAATCTTGCTCGACCGATTTGAATTCCTGCGTAATCATATTGATTTCCGGCTCAACTGATTGCCGAAGATCTTCCGTTGTTTCTTTAAACCCTTTGACCGCTCTCCCGACCTGCTTGCCGATTTCAGGTAATTCCTTAGGACCAAAGAGCAGGAACGCGATGACGAGGATGATCAAAATTTCCATCGCTCCTAAGCCGAACATCTTCGCACTCCTCTATAGTCTGCCCGCTAAACAGATACCTTGAGCGTTGATCAGGCTTAGGTCCATGCTGCCTGTCCATTCGGTGGGCGGTCTTCACCGTGTCAATCTCACCCGCGAATTATCCCTGTTTGGATTGCGTGGATTCCGTGGGCTGCGACACCCCTTGCGGCGGTGGCGGAGGAGGAACCTCTGCTGTCTGGTGTTGGCTCGCCAATTGTTCCGGTTGGGTCGGTTGGGCCTGGTCGCCTGCGCCTGGCTCATTAGGCGTCACATCCAGCGCATCCGCTTCGGCAACAGACTTTTTAAAGCCCTTTATCGCTTTGCCTAAGCCCTCACCAAGCTGCGGGATTTTCCCTGCACCGAAAATGATGAGCACAATGATGAGGATGAGCATAAGCTCCATCCATCCAAACGATCCAAACACAGCTACCTCGTTTTATTGTGAATGAGTGTTGACGTTCTTTACATTCTTGGAAAAATCCGCCGCAGTATACACAACCCTTTTCAAAAAATCTACCTGATTGCCAATTTCTTGCATTCGGTAAGGACTTTTTTTAGATTGCGGTTTTGCCATTACAGGATCCACTCCTCCGGCGAGAGACTTCCAATGACACAACCATTAATGACCGCGCTCCGCCCTAATCAATGGCACACGACAAAACCCATCACCCAACCGTTAGAATGATTATGAATCCTTCACGGCAAAAAACATGTGAATGTAATCCACCGGCTGCAGGGGAAGCTCCAACATGCCTTTGATGCCTTCTGAATCGTATCCCAATTTTTCCAAATCGGGCATAGCCTTCCAAATTTCCGATTCCGTGAGATAGGCGATGGTATCCGGCACACCCTGTGGCGGTAACGATTGCACCAGATTTTCTAGTCCGGTGCGTTCGTGAGCAGGAGTACTTTCGGAAAGCGGAAATTCGATATGACGTTGGTAGGGACTCCGGTACGTGCGGTTCAATGCCTCCAGGGTTCGAAGGATCAACGCGTCCAATTGCCAGGCCTGGCCTTCCGGCGGCGAAGGATGTGATGCCAGCAGATCCATGAGAGTGATCACATTGGTTGACAAACTCCGTCCCACAAAATCCCGTTGCGATTCAATCACACCCGTGTGAATATTCAAATGCTTGGCTACGTTTTGCATCAACTGAAAGTTCACCATAAAGCTGAATTGGCCACCCTGGACCGTATAACAGGGCTTTTCCGGGTCATTCAGCACCTGCGGATCCACCGTCCCTGCGTCAAAACCGCTAAATCCGATCGCGTTCGGGGCCAATAATCGCTTGGCCTCCTTGAGGCTCTGACACGCGCCCACGTTGTAGGGCACGAGAACTTCTTCGTCGATCTGCTTGAGAAACTCGGCGACCGTGCGGCGAAACGGAAAGTCCTTGGTCTCGATCGGGCGATATTCCCGCTCCCAGACGAGATCTTCGAGAAACGATGGCAACGCGGCGAGAGATTCGATGTCCTGCTGGCCAAAGGCCTCTATAAACTTTGGCCAATCCGGGAAATCCGCCAACCGCTTTTCGTTCAGATTGGGGCGAAGCTGTTCCTCATGAATTTCACCCCCTTTTCGCAGAATGAGCTTGGTTGGCAACTCGCTCCAGAGTTCATTGCAGAAAATCCGATCAATACTCCCATCCGGAAAGTCCGAGAGATCCTCGATAGACACAAGGTCAAACGTAACCCGCTCACGATGCTTAGCCAGATCCGTGTTGGCTTTGGCTTGCTCCAACAAGACCGGCTCGCGCTCTATACAACGATAGGTGACTCTTGGAAATATCCGTTTTTCTTGATCCAACTCCTGAAGACGATCCAAGAAACAAGCCGCGAGATTCCCATTCCCGGCGCCCCATTCCATCACGGTCAATGGTGTGGTCCCTTGATCAGCACCTTGAGTTTTCGCCCGTTGTCCACACCGACGCCAATAGTCCTCCGCCAAGGCAAAGCCTAACCGGAAATCGGCCGCGGCCACCGTTTGGTAATAATCTCGAACACGACTTCCCCTCAATCCGTAAAATAGGCGATTAATGTGGGCTTGCCACATATCGACCGGTTGAAAATCTCCTACGAGTTGCGGCAATGCATCGGGATCCATACTTGGTGAAGCACCCATAGTTCTAACCTATATTCCTTAGAAAGAATGAATGAAAATGCCAGTGGCAACAAAGTAGATGAAAATGCGTAGAACCGGCCGGAATCTTAACAAACACCTCATGGTGCTGCAAGGCAAGGTCGAAAGTCCTTGACTCAATGGCGCCATTGAAGGTAGAGAACGTGGATTCTTAAAAAGAACGGAAAGATTTTTGGAAAAACCGATTTCCGAGTCACCACAACTCTACACAAAAATCTGTATGAACCATCCTTTGCCCGTCATGCCGCGCAACCTCCTGTTTGGCATCTTGATCTGTATCATGCTCTTTACGATGCTCGGCACCGCTTGGGGCGGTGATTCTCCCGTTCAGGCCGACTCCCCTTCCGTATTTCAACCGAAAGACACACAACACGGGTTTTCGCAATATGATACTCCGCCCGATCATTTTTCTGATGTTCCATCCCTCTATGATAGTTACTCGCAATCTCCTCTGATCCCCTCATTGGATAAAAGACCCGGGGGAGTATTTTTGGATTTAGATTTTGCAGAAAGCTTCGAGGTCAAACCGACCACCAGGGGCGGCCATACCCACATACCCGTCAGGCCAACTGAGACATTCCTGCCCAACGTCACATCTGTGTATTTGGTGTTTACCGTCCATGAACATTTATCGTCCTATCAAATCATTGGCCGTCTGTTCTCTGAATCAGAAACCGGAATGAATGCTTCTCAATGGCTCGACGAAGATATCGTTGATCTGGCTACGGAAGACGAGAGTGGGTTTCTGAAATTTTTCCCACCGGACGGAACCTGGCAGCCTGGCCAATACCGCGTCGAAATCTTCGTGGGGTATATCGCCAATGACGTCAATAAATTGGGCACCATGCGATTTACCATTGCTCCGCACCCTGTCGCACCCGCTTTACCCTAAAACACTCTCTTGGGGCTACAGACCCTTTCCGCCGGGTGATTTCTTGACTCAATTCAATGTTTCTTGTAAGGTATTCAGCAGTTTACCCTAAGCATATTTTTGGGCCATTCCAGCCGTCATTTCGTGCAAACTTCTCATACATTCCAGAGATCGCGTACACGCAATTCCCTGATCTCCAACAATGCGCCGGGAGGCAACGGGTGTTAAAAAAGAGTGGAAGCTACTTACTCTTATTTATTTTTATTGGCGGACTGTTAGGCAGTATTTTAGGGGAAATTCTTCAGGTCGTGGCTCCTCAGGGCACCGTGCAAAATATTTTTGTTCAGGCATTAAACTTAGGCTTAGACCCGCCCGTGACCGTCAATTTGGTCTTGATAAAATTCACACTCGGGTTCCTCTTGAAAATGAACCTCCTCACCGTTTTGGGGATGTTCCTCGGTGCCTACGTTTATAAACACATATAGACAAACCCAAACGCTCGGACCGTACCTCTCGAAACACTCTCCTGCCGGCGTGGTCATGCCAGCCAGTCTGTATTGCGAATCTGTGGTGGGTTCGTTGCGGATAGATCACCACTTACTACCATGGGTCTGTTGAAAAAAGCCGCCAGCGGCGTTCTCGCCATTTTTCCGTGCTCACGTACTACGCGCACGCTCCGCGCGTAAAAACGGCTGCGGCCTTGCTGGACGGACTTTTTTGAACCGACCCGGAGCCTTTAATGAGTCATCTCATTCTGGGCAAATTTGCCCTTGAACATCTTTATTATTCAACACTCCCTACCATAGGGAATAACGGAAAGAGGAAAGGAAGCGGGTCACTATCCCGGATCTCAATAAGAGAAAATGAAAGAAGGCGGTGATTCTGATTTAAATTCCAACCTGGATCTGCTTTTGGCGAAGAACACGAATGGTATCGCGCAACTGGGCGGCTCGCTCAAATTCCAAGGCCTTGGCTGCCGCCTTCATCTCTTTTTCCAATGCGGCGATATTCTGTTCTAAATTCTTTTCGCCCCCGTATGCCGCAACCGTTTCTGCCGCCAGAGAAACATCCGCATAATCGGCTTCCGCCAATTGGTACTCCAAATCGTGGATGCGTTTTTTGATCGTCTCCGGCGTGATCCCATGCTCGGCATTGTATGCCAATTGGATGGTTCGTCTGCGGCCGGTTTCGTCCAACGCCCTCCGCATCGAATCCGTAACCACATCGCCATACAAAATCACGGTGCCTTCACGATGACGGGCCGCGCGCCCGGCTGTCTGTACCAGGGCACGATATCCCCGGAGAAACCCTTCCTTATCCGCATCCAGCACCGCCACTAAACTGACTTCCGGCAAATCCAATCCTTCACGCAATAAATTAATGCCGACCAGCACATCAAACACCCCCTTACGCAGATCCCTGATGATGTCCGCGCGCTCGAGCGTTTTAATATCCGAGTGCAAATAGCGCACCTGTAACCCCTGATCGTGATAATACTCGGTAAGATCTTCCGCCATGCGCTTGGTCAGTGTCGTCACCAGCACCCGCTGCCCTTTGGCCACTCGCAGCCGGATTTCCCCGAGCAACTGTTCGACCTGGCCCTTCGCCGGTTTCACATCCATCACCGGATCAATCAGGCCTGTGGGGCGAATGATTTGCTCAACCAGCGCCTTGCCGGCATGCTTCAGTTCATATGGTCCCGGAGTCGCGGAAACATACACCACCTGGTTCATGCACCTTTCAAATTCGGGAAATTTCAGGGGCCGGTTATCCATCGCCGAGGGCAAGCGAAACCCGTACTCGACCAAGGTATTTTTGCGTGAACGGTCTCCTTCGTACATCCCGCCAAACTGCGGCACGGTGGCATGCGATTCATCCACAATCAGCAAAAATTCTGTGGGGAAATAATCCAACAGGGTCGGTGGCGGCTCGCCCGGCGCCCGTCCGCTCAAGTGACGGGAATAGTTCTCGATCCCATGGCAATACCCCATCGTTCGAATCATCTCCAGGTCGAATCTCGTCCGTTGCTCAATACGTTGCGCTTCAAGCAATTGATTGGTCCGGCGAAAGTAGGCAATGCGTTCTTCCAGCTCTGATTCAATGCCGGCAATGGCCTGTTCATAGCGATCGGGCGCAATCACATAGTGGCTCTTGGGATAGATCGCAATTTTCGGCAGCTTTCGCAATGACTGGCCGGTCAACGGATCGATTTCATACAGGGCTTCCACTTCGTCGCCGAACAATTCCACTCGAATCGTATTCGAATCGGACGAAGCGGGATAGATCTCGATGACATCCCCGCGTGCCCGAAACATCCCACGCTGCAACTCGAGATCATTCCGCGAATATTGAATGTCCACCAACTTGGCCAGAATGCGCTCCCGGCGAATCTCCATGCCCGGCTCCAGATACAACAACATGTCGTGATAGACCTCAGGCGATCCCAGGCCATAGATACATGACACGGATGCCACGATAATAATGTCATTGCGTTGCAGGAGCGCCGTGGTGGCCGCATGCCGCATCTGGTCGATGGTGTCGTTGATGGCGGAGTCTTTAGCGATATAGGTATCCGTAGTCGGAATATAGGCTTCCGGCTGATAGTAGTCGTAATAGCTCACAAAATATTCGACCGCATTATCTGGAAAAAATGATTTAAACTCCTGATACAACTGAGCCGCCAACGTCTTATTGTGGACCACAACCAGTGTAGGTTTTTGCACATTGACAATCACATTGGCCATGGTGAACGTCTTCCCAGAACCCGTGACCCCCAACAACACTTGATGCTTAAGCCCCTGCTCTATGCCATCAGTCAACGCGGCAATCGCATTACCTTGATCACCTTTGGGTGTGTAATCAGACTTAAGCGAAAAGCTATTGGTTGCGTGCATCATCCCAATGTATCACAAGGCAAACAGGAGGGGCAGGTATGGATTACACGACGTGATTCAAAAAACTCTCAACTCCCACATTTCGGGCAAGTAAATTGGGGTGAACTCAATTCCCAAAGGAAGGACGGCGAACCAGCGAGAGAAGCTCTTCGTAGACATTTCGACGCTGTCCAATAAAAATCACATCAACAGTCCGCTCGTCGTCATTGAGTCGATAAATTATTCGGTAGGACCGCACACGGTATGATCGATAGCCGAAGAGTTCTTGCTGGAGAGAATGCCCTGTTAAGGGTGCATCCTGCAATGTTCGAATGGCATCCCGGATTTCTTGTTTAACCTCAGGATGCAGTTTGCGGATGCGGCCCCCGGCCTCTGGGGTATACCGAACACGATAGGGCGTCATTCACTCTCGTCGGCAAAGATGGATTCATGTGTTTCCCAACGACCGGATCGAACCTGCCTGAGGGACTTCCGAAGCGGGCGCACGGTCTTCGGATCACTTAGAATGTCCAGGGTTTCCATCAATCCTTCGAAATGCTCCATGCTGAGAAGCACAGCCGTAGGCACTCCGTCCCGTGTAATGCCTACCGTATCCTGACGCTTTTGTAGTTGACGGATCAGTTCAAGGAGTTGCGTCTTCGCTTGCGTCACTGACACATATTGATCCACATGCGGCATCAGAAATCCTCCCCTCCAAATAGTTCGATATCCAACCATTATACTGGTCATCCAAAAACCAGACAAGATGATACGATCCGAAGACAATCGAGCAGTGGAATCCGCTCTTCAGAAAGCAAACATGGTATAAGTTATGAAGGCTTGCGCCGCGATCGAAGAGTAAAACCCTGGATCCTCTTGACGCTCTTATGCCCGCCGGTCCAGGATCATCCCAAAAGGGTCTGTTGAAAAAAGCCGCCAGCGGCGTTCTCGCCATTTTTCGGTGCTCACGTATTAAGCATACGCTCCGCGCGTAAAAACGGCTGCGGCCTTGCTGGACGGACTTTTTTGAACCGACCCGGAGCCTGTGTTGAGTAATCTAATCCTGGGCAAATTTGTCCTTAAAAATCTTAATTATTCAACACTTCCAAAAACACCCGGGACACCCAGCCTATAGGCAAGGAGAACGTATGGGCACAACCACCATTGCAGAGTTTATGGGACAGGATCATGACCGCCTGGATGAAATATTCAACCGATTTCAAGCATTCAAGAAGCAGGATTCTCAAAAAGCCCGATTACTGTTTCAAGAATTGACCACCGGACTGCATCGGCATATCAGGTGGGAAGAGGAGATTCTTTTTCCGGTCTTTGAGGCCCAAGCGGAAATGGTCAGGGACCATGGGCCGACCGGAGTCATGCGACATGAACATCGGCAGATCAAGAACTTTCTGGAACAGATTCAGGCAAAAGTCGCAGAAGGAGACCTTACTACTGAAGAAGCGGAAGAAGGGTTGCTCCAGGTTTTAACGGCTCACAATGTGAAGGAAGAAAAAATCCTCTATCCGTGGATTGACAATTGCGTCAGCGACGAAGAGCGGGCCTCCCTGCTCGCCCGGATGGGAAACTGATCCCCCCGACCGGCTTACCCCCTGGCGCAATGCACCGTCACGTGCGTCTTTCTAAAACAACCCCACAATATTCCCTTTTGCGTCGATGCCGATCGATTGAGCCGCCGGGACGCGCGGAAGTCCGGGCATCGTCATCATATCCCCGGTAATGACCACCACAAACCCTGCGCCCATCGCGAGACGTACCTCTCGCACCGGAAGCGTAAATCCGGTCGGGGCTCCCTTCTGGGCCGGGTCGGTGGAAAAGCTGTATTGCGTCTTCGCCATACAAATGGGGAAATGCCCGAACCCGTTTGTTTCGAGTTCAGCGAAACGGGCATGGACAGCCGGTGGAATCTCCACATCCTCTGCCCGGTAAATCTCCCTGGCGATAATTCGCACTTTTTCTGCCAGCGGCATCGTATCAGGATACAGCACGCGAAAGTCGGCGGGCTCCTTCTCGATGACCTCACAAACGGTTTCGGCCAAACACACGGCACCCGCGCCGCCTTCAGCCCAATGATTCGCCAGAGCCATTTTGACCCCATGATCCGCGCAGGCCTGCTCCACCAGTGCCAGCTCCCGCTTGGTATCACTCGTAAATTGGTTGATGGCCACGACAGTGGGCACCCCGAATTTTTTCACATTCTCCAAATGGCGTAATAAATTCGGCAACCCTTGGCGGAGTGCGTCCAGATTTTCTTGCTCAAGGTCTTTTTCCTTGGCCCCACCATGCAGTTTTAACGCCTTGATCGTCCCCACCACCACGGCGCATGCCGGCGCGAGACCGGATCTTCGACATTTAATGTTAAAAAACTTCTCGGCCCCGAGATCGGCACCAAACCCTCCTTCTGTCACCACATAGTCCGCAAGGGTGAGTGCCGCCCTGGTCGCCACGACGGAACTACAACCATGGGCAATGTTCCCGAACGGACCGCCATGAACCAGGGCCGGATTATGCTCCAGGGTCTGCACAAGATTGGGATTGAGCGCCTCCTTGAGTAACACAATCATGGCTCCCTCCGCCTGGATATCTTTCGCAAAGACCATTTCCTTGTTGACCGTTCTCCCCACTTTGATATGACCTAGACGTTGCTGAAGATCCTGAAGGTCGGTCGCCAGACACAGAATGGCCATGACCTCCGAGGCGGCGGTGATGTCAAACCGGGCTTCTCTGGTAAACCCGTTGGATTTTCCCCCAAGTCCCGTGACCACGGATCGCAGTGAGCGATCATTCACATCCAGCACCCGACCCCACGTCACCCGACGGGGATCAATCTGGGGTTTGTGCCCCCAATACAAATGATTGTCTACCAGGGCCGCCAACATATTGTGCGCAGAGGTGATCGCATGAAAATCTCCCGTGAAATGCAAATTGATGTCGGTCATAGGGACGACCTGGGCATACCCTCCCCCACATCCGCCACCCTTCATTCCGAAACAGGGCCCCAGGCTTGGCTCTCGAACGGCCGCAATTGCCCGTTTCCCGATCTTATTCAATCCATCTACCAGACCGATGAGCGTCGTGGTTTTGCCTTCCCCAGCGGTCGTGGGACTCATGGCGGTCACCAAAATAAGCTTGCTCTCCGGCTTGCTCGGAAATGGCGGGAGGGATGCTAAGGGAATTTTGGCCTTATACCGCCCATACAGTTCGATTTGACTCGCATCCAATTGAAGTTTTTCCCAGGCCACTTCGGCGATAGGTTGCAAGGGGATTCGGTTGGCGATGTCGAGATTAATGGAAGAATGGCTCATCAGGCTGACTCCTCAAAAACGTGTATGGGGTTACGGTCTGGATGTTATATTCATTATCGCATACTCGAAGCGGACGGCGGGCCCTTTCTCCCACCCCGTGGCCTGCCGGCCTGAAGCAACAACCTCATTTCGAGATTCAATCACGCCAATCCAGTGAGATGCAGCAGGGGCTCCAGGACAAAGAAGAACAGCAACAGGTCGATGCCCGATGACCATCATGAGATTTGCCCAACAGACAACAAGAAGGTCGGTAGGTCTCACGGCCTCTTTCCGCATAACAGATACCCCGGGTCCCGCTTGGTATTCGATCCCAAGTTTTGGTAAGTAGAGGACATGCATATACTTTTCTCTACATTCGTCTTTGTCTTCTGCTTCACCATGTGTGGCTGGAGCATCACCTTCGCCCAAAATTTTGAGGTTGGGCAATCGGTGATCCTTGAGGCCACGAAGCCAATCGGAGTACCTCTTCATCGCAACCCCGCCCCGAGCTACCTGAAGCATGTCCCAACCGGCACTTCCGCTACGATTGAGGAGACTGCACAGCATGGACAATGGCTTTTCCTCCGCCTGCCCGATGGGAAAACGGCCTGGGTCCATAAAAAATATCTCAAAGCCGGTTCACTGGATCCGAAACCAACTGCTAAACCCGACCGCCATCTGACCGCTGAGGGAGGGGAGCACGAAGTATGGGCCAGCCGGGATCAGTGCGAGACCGCCGTCAAGCAAGGCAGCCGTATGGCCGCACAATCTTCTTCCAAGATCCGGCTGGCCACATGGAATATCCGATGGTTTCCCATCGGTCAGCCCAAGGACCAACGCGAGGATCATGCCGATCCGACCGACATCGACTGGTTGATCTGTTCGATCCGTTGGATGCAAATTGATATTCTCGCGATCCAGGAAAGTCTGGCGACCCCCGAGGCCACCAAAGCCTGGGACAGGATTATCGCTTCTCTGAATCAACAGACGGGAGACACATGGCAGTGGTATCGCCAACCGTGCGGCCGGTCCGAGGACCATCACGTCGGTTTGTTGTGGAACGACACCCGCGTGTCCTTGTCGCAATTTGAAAGCTTGTGGCAATTTAATACGAAGGCAAAATCGGCCAATAACGCCTGTACCTTCGGATTACGCCCGGGACTCTATGCCTGGGTACAGGCCAGGGAACCCCATGGCGTTGATTTTCATCTGATCGGACTGCATTTAAAATCCGGTCCCACGGTGTTTGCCGTAGAGGACCGGCATCACGCATTAAACCGGATTGATGAAGCGGTAGATCCACTTCTCGCTCGCGATCGGGATGTGATCCTCCTCGGCGACTTTAATACGATGGGCGCCGGCGATTGGCAATCACGAGACGCCGAGCTGAAAAACTTGCGTAGAAAAGTTGCAAAAGAAAAACCCGGGTTTGTTGATCTGACCTTACACCCGCAATGTTCTCACTATTTTCGCGGACGCGGTGGCTGGCTGGATCATGTGCTGGTTCCACAAGAGATGCAAGAAGTGACCGTCACCACAGTCCAGGTCACCGGCTATTGCGCCGTGGCAGGCTGTGAACGTATTCGAGGGAACTATCCCCTCGCGTACCGGCAACTCTCCGATCATTGTCCGGTAGTGTTGGAAATCGAGAACACCGATCAGGATTAAGCATCCTTCCACCCAACCCTCTCTCATTGCTCTCGATTGCCTCGCAATAATATGTTGGAACTCAAACTGATGGAAATTTAACTATTCAACAATTCCATTCTCTATTTCCGACGAAATCTTACCGCTTGCGGGGCTTCGATTTCTTGGGGAGGCTTGCCTCGCCCCAACAGGAGAGAAAAGCCGTGAGAAATTCATGCTCGCTTGAAGCCTCTACGGCCAGCGGGGCCAAGGCTAACCCCACCGCCAGAGCAATATGATAACCGACCGACCGTGTCGCCACCGCCCGTTGATAGGCAGGATGGGCGCGATTCACCCACACCGTTGATTCCACCAATCGCCCGATTTCTTGATCATCTTCCCGGTCTTCAAATTGAATACCGAGCCCAAACCGGGCTGGAGCCCTCCGGCTGCCTCGGTCCGGCAGCAGAAAGTCCGACACCACCGAGGCATCTTCTCCCGGCTCGCGAGGCTCACCTGGGGTCTCTCCACCTGGAAGTTCATTGCCGGGAGGTTGAACGACGAGTTCTGGTTCCGTTTCCTGATCCTGCGAGGCATCTCCGGGAACCATCACCGCGCGCATAGCCTCGTAGGGGCCCGGCGTTCCCAACGGTAACCGTTTTTGCCCACCCTTCCGATGTTCGACCAACGAGCCCAGGAGCGGAAAGAGATCGGAGAGATCTTCCAACACACGCTCAAGATCCCGTTCCAGCGGTCTGATTTGGCGAGGTGGCGTTTCCTCGACCGGACTATCCACCACTCCCCATTCTGAAAGTTGACGCTGAACGGCTTCCTGGATGGCTTTCCGATAGGCCAAATAAGTCGCGCCTCGCGCTCCCACACGAATGAAATCACCCTTATTCAATGTGAGGCTGGCCGCCAGACCAGGCACCTCGATCAGTCCGGAAATGTGTTCCCGTGCCTGCGGGGTAATCCCCAACCAATCCCACCCGGCCTTGATGACTTTGCCAAAGGTGCTAATGGCCAATCCTTGGAGATCGTCGGGCAAAGGATTTCCCGTTCGCACCAGATATCCCACCGCAGAGGGTTTCCGTTTGCGCGCCAAGCGAATTTCCAAAGGCGCATGCAGCGGCGCCTCAAAGCGTTGAGGCGGCAGATCCACCCCATTGATTTCAAACGTCACCCCGTGGGGATAGTGTGCATTCAGGATGGTGGAAAACGTGGGATCCAGCAACGGTTGGAAATGTCTGGAGATGGCCGCCTCAATAAATGCCTGATCCAGGAGTGGAGAGAGAACATTGTGGAGTTTCAGACGGACAGCAGTGCCTTGTTGAATCACCATGCCGATCGGGGGGACCCATTTCCAGGGAGCCCGATGCCGTGACGACAAATGCCACGTGGTAGACACATGCGTGTGTCCTCGCTTGGTTTCCGTCAGGACTTCCTGGCACACCAACAAACCCAGCTTAATACCCACACCGGCAAAGCCAATCCCCTGTCCCCGTCGTTTGGTGCTGGAGGCAATGTCTTGATAGCGGGCTAAGTCTTTCCGTTGCATGCCCGACCCGTTATCTCTCACCATCAACGTGCCCGCGGACGGATTCACTTCCATCACAATCCGACTGGCTCCTGAATCCAGAGCGTTCGCAATGATTTCGGTAAGAATGGTGTCTTCGAGCGCGCCCGGATAGGCATCCCGCAAATCTTCAAGCAGATGAAGCAAATCAACCCGGGTTTCACCCATCGCGATCGTCTATCCCTTTTCTTAGGCCTTAAGCATCCCTTTGGACCTCATCAACGCAAAGACCGTGATGCATTATTCCGGAATTTTGAGGACCCGCCGGGCTTCGGCTTCCACAAAAACCCGTTTCACGAGGGGATGCTTGGCCTTGATGTCCTTATCCAGGGCGGCCACACCCCGCTCGACCTCCTCCGAAGTCACGCCATCCCGAAAATCCACGCTCAGATTCACCAAAATAAAATTCGGTCCCATGTGCATGGTTAACACTTCATTCACATGCTCCACCCCGGAAAGCTGATTGGCCATGTCGCGAATACTCTGGACCACTTCCTTATTGGCGCTTTCGCCAATCAACAATCCCTTGGTTTCGTACGCGAGCCACATGGCGATCCCCGCCAAAATCAATCCGATGATACAGGTTGCAATGCCGTCAATATAGACAATCCCGGTCACCTGTCCCAACCAGATGCCAATAAAGGCCACGGCCAAGCCCAGCACCGCCGCCGAATCCTCAAAGAGGACCATAAAAATGGTCGGATCCTTTCCCCGTTGAACCGCTTGCAAATACGACCACTGTCCCTTGGCACGGGAAAACTCACGGAAAGCCATGTACCAGGCGCCACCCTCAAAGATGAGGGAGAGACTCAAGACGATATAGTTGACCATGGGGTTGATAATTGGCTCAGGATGAAGGATATGCAACACGCCCTCATAGAGGGAAATTCCGGCGCCTAAGGCGAAGACCAGAATGGCCACAGCAAAACTCCAAAAATAGATTTCCTTCCCATACCCGAATGGATACCGGTCATCAGCCGGTCGTTTGGCACGGTGGAGTCCATAGAGCAGCAGACCTTGATTGCCGGTATCCACCAGGGAGTGGATGCCCTCGGCTAACATCACTGAACTGCCGGTGATCGCCGAAGCGGCAAATTTGGTGACCGCAATAAGACTATTGCCGATCAACGCTGCGTAGATAACTTTTTTAGAAGATGACGCCATTAGACCTGAAATTATACGAAACACATTCCCGGCGAGAGAACGCGCAATGTTACCTGATATCCCGGATAAAAGTCCGGTCTCTGATGTCTCACCGGGGACCCATCCCACCCCTCTTTCTGATGACGCGTACGCACAACAACCACACTCCAACAGGTATCCCAATCCACACCAGTTCACTGAGCAACACGCCCATGCCCGCCTGGGATAAAAAGGCGGAGAGCCCAATCGGCGAAACGGCTATCGGCCTCAAGGGAAAGAAATATCTGGTCGAGTCGAACGGCGCAATAAAGGCAATGCCGAGTCCTCCATCGGTCAGGGCATCCAGAAATCCATGGGACAGGGTGACGAGAAAAAAATACACAGCAAACACCCAATACGGTCTGGTCCCCAACGCAAGAGTGGGAATGGCCCACCGGGGCACTACCAAACCCACCAGCATGGCAAACACAATGGAATGCGTGAGTCCACGATGCCCCAACATATGTTCATATGGAATCCCGAGCGCCAATCCCAGCACATCCACATCCGGCAAGAGACAACAGGCCATCGTGAACCACCAAAATCTTGCGGTATGAAATGGAATACTCAGGCTTTTGCCCATGGCATACGCCACCACCACATGTCCAAACGCCGAGGCCATCACCTTCTCCTTCTCTTCACGCTCTTGTTATCATGAAGTTATTATGAATGTCGCAAGAACCTTTTTTCCATTTTGTCGAATGACATCTTCTGATTTAGGAGGATATTCCGGATCATACAGATAAGAGGGCTCCTCGCTCTTTCATGGGAGTCCAGGAAAGACCGTTTCCCATGGTCCGACGCCTGCCGTCTGGTCCAAAGGAGGGACGCTCTCATCCCCTGGCGGGCCTTGTTTGAGCCTTACGAGTTGGGCCGCCCTCCTAGTTGGCATCCCTCCTCTCAAATAAGGCCAAACGGGGCGTCCATGGTTTTGCCTACTTTTGCCAAAACAAAAGTAGGTCGTCTGCCGTGGCGAAACCCGGCCACACAAAACATCACATTAGACACAGGAGTTAGGGACACAAGTGCGATGCGTTCAACAGCAATCGTTTTTTCCGGCAGTTACAAAGTCGATAAATTCCCGATTAACACGGTAATGCTGTAAAACCAAGACCCGTTCACTCCATATGTTCAGACAAATCAATCTCCGTTTCCGACCTGCCAACCGTTTCTCCCATCTCCCTATGCCGAAGCGTTTCTGTGTATGGGCTTTCCTCATGCTTTGGCTGGCCCTCCCTCTTTTCGGAGGTTGTGCGCCCAATAATGTTGAGCATTCTGACCCGGTGGCAGCCAGTCCACCGTCTTCAGCTCGCAGCCCTGGAGAGCAAGACGGCAGGACATTTCACCGTACCTCGCAGTATCTCACGATGCGGGACGGGGTCAAGATTGCGGTGGATGTCTATCTCCCCGCCGGCCTGAAGCCAGGCCACACCATTCCTACCCTCTTACACCAAACCCGGTATTGGCGGGCAATCGACTATCGATGGCTGGTCTCCGCCTTCAAAGATGACGGTCCACGGGGGCTTATCGGGTCTTATGCCAAACGATTCCTTCAACAGGACTATGCGTGGGTCGATGTAGATGTGCGTGGGTCCGGGGCGTCATTCGGGAACAGACCGATCGCCTATTCCCCTGAGGAAATCAAAGACGGCGCAGAAATTGTGGACTGGATCATCGCCCAACCCTGGTCGAACGGAAAGGTCGGGGCCATGGGTATTTCCTACAGTGGCGGGACCGCTGAAATGTTACTCATCAATCAACATCCGGCCGTTAAAGCGATTGCCCCGATGTATTCAGGCTTCGATCTCTACTCCGAAATAATCTTTCCAGGTGGCATCCACCTCAACTGGTTTACCGAAACATGGAGTGCGATTACTCATCGTCTTGACCACAATCGCCTACCCCACGGTGGCGTCATCGCGAATCTCTTTGTTCGTGGCGTACGACCGGTGGATGGCGATAAAAACCTTGACCTCCTATCACTCGCCCTGCGGGACCACGAGACCAATTGGAGCCCATACCGGGAAGCCTCGGACATTGTCTTTCGGGATGACCCTCCACCATCGGGACAGGCCGCCAACATCGACGCGCTCAGCACGCAAACCTATGCCGACGACATTGCCAAATCAGGCGCAGCCATCTACAGCTACAGCGGGTGGTTCGACGGGGGATATCAACTGGCCGCTATCAAACGGTATCTCCACCACCAACAGCCGTCACATCGGCTCATAATCGGGCCATGGGACCACGGAGGCAAACGCCGGATCAGTCCCTACGCGCTTGGACCCGCGCAGTTTGACCATGCGGCGGAATTGCTCAAATTTTTCGATGTCCATCTGAAGGGCGTGACCACCGGCCACCCGCATGATCCACCGATCCGCTACTACACCATGGGCGAAGAACAATGGAAAACATCGACAAGCTGGCCACCTGAATCCACTCCCACTCCCATGTATTTCCAACAAGAAGGCGGGCTCTCCATGAATGCCCCTCCAGCACAAGACCAGCCCGATCGATACCAGGTGGATCTCACCACCGGAACCGGCAAGCATTCCCGGTGGAACACGCTAGTGGGTATTTCTCTGAACGATCCCTACCCCGATCGGAAAGAACGAGACCAAGATTTGTTGGTCTATACGTCTGAACCGCTTTTAGAGGCGCTCGAAGTCACAGGGCATCCCATAGCCACCGTCTACCTCTCTGCCACCACCCAAGACACAAACCTCTTTGTCTATCTGGAAGATGTCACACCGGAAGGGGACGTGCACTACGTCACCGAAGGCGAATTGCGGGCCATCCATCGACGATGGCAACCAAGCGACACCATCTTCACCTCCACAGGTCCACTCCCCGTTCACACGTTTCGCCGTGCCGATGTCGCTCCACTCATTCCAGGTGAAGTAGCGCCACTGCTGGTCGAGTTACTTCCCACGTCCTATCAATTCAACAAAGGGCATCGCATCAGGATTGCTCTGGCGGGAGCCGACAAGGATCATTTTCAACACCTGGATGGCCCGGCACCCATATGGGACGTCTGGCACACCCCCGATCGTCCCTCCCACATTGAACTGCCGGTGATTCGTTGAGAGTTACCAACCCTAACAAGTTGCTGGAAAAGCATATCCGGAAAAAGTTGTCATCTTGAGTGAAACGAAAGATCTGAGCCCAGCCAAACTCGCACTCTCCCCGAAACGGAAGATGCCCGACCCTTTTCCTCATTCCCTTACATGCCTCACCTATCCCTTGTCCCATTGTAGCTTATAAACTACAATAAAGCCTGTGGAAGCCAAACCCAAAGAACTTCGCATTTTTGTTACTGAGGAAGGTCGAGAACCATTCAATGAATGGCTTGCCTCCCTCAATGACCGTAAAGTTCGCGCAAAGATCCGAGTGCGCCTGGATCGAGTCAGCTTGGGAAACTTTGGTGACTGCCACGGAGTGGGCGAAGGGGTGCAGGAACTGCGTATGGATTACGGCTCGGGATATCGCATATATCTGGGGCAAGACGGTTCGACGATCGTGTTGCTGCTCTGTGGAGGTGACAAAAGCACGCAAACCAAAGATATCGAAACCGCCAAACGATATTGGAACGAATACAGGAGGAGGCCATGAAAAGAAGCAAAGCTTATCAACCAGACCTGATTGAAAGTCTGCGTGATGCCGGTGAGGCGGAAGAATACCTGAACGCGGCGTTGGAGGAGGGCGATTCCGAATTGTTCCTGCTGGCATTAAGGAATGTGGCCGAAGCTCAGGGCGGGGTGGCCCAACTCGCCGAAAAGGCCAAGCTCAACCGCGAAAGCTTGTACAAAATACTCTCCGAACGGGGTAATCCTGAACTCAAAAGCCTCGATGCACTTCTTCACGCGTTGGGATTCCGCCTCGCCGTCACGGCAAACCGGTAGGCCTGACGCATAAGAAACGAGAAGGAATCCCATCACCAACGACTAAATTTCTTGATGTGAGGTTGTGAGGCTTGACCCTAAGACGTATACAAATACCATATTAAAAAAAAACCTTCTCAGATAAATGGTCAATTTGGAGGGATTCCAAGGGGGTATGGGTAGCAAATGTACAATGCAGAGTGCGGGCGGATTATTCCAGCAAAAACTTTCACCATCTTATTCATTATTCGCCAAGCTTCACTTGAGTCCCTCACGCTTGGATCGCTTTCATTCATTAATTTGATTAAGAGGCTCTTTATTGGCCTTCGCCTTCACCAGCAACTCACGCAAAGGTAGGTCGGCCACGTCCCCATAACGAGCTACTACTTCTTCGAAGGCCTCGAGGGCCTCCACATGCCGGTTGAGCCTGCCTAGAGCCACCCCTTTGCCATACAGCGCCCGTGCCACTTGCTCCCGCACCGCCGTTCGGCCGCGTCCCCATAACGAGCTACTACTTCTTCATAGGCCCCGAGGGCCTCCGCATGCCGGTTGAGCACACCCAGGGCCACCCCTTTGTTATACAGCGCCCATGCCACTTGCTCCCGCACGCCCGGTTCGGCCGCATCGTTCCACCCGGAAATCACCTGACCAAAGACGGCAATAGCCTCCTCTTGACGGTTAAGCTTTTCAAGTGTGACGCCTTTGCGTACCAGAGATTTAGTAGCATAATTTTTGGTTTTAACCATGTTCCTTCCACTCTTCTCTGTATGAGAATTTTCCAATTTAACTAACAAATCATAACCCAATAACTTCTCAGGAACCTCATCCTCCAGCTCTTCACAAGCCGTCCAGATCGCATCCATCAATTCCCGAATTTCGGAACCTTCCAGATTGGCGTAATCAATTTTCAGCCCTTGTAAAATAGCGTCGCGATATCTGGACTTTCGCATCGCAATTCGTATTTCCTCTAATGGTGACTCTCGTAGTTCTCCAGTTGTTTCTTTTTGTTTAGCTGCTTCAACCCGCTCGATGACGCTGCGGAGAAAGTAAATATCTGTCTCGTCCGCCGGAGCAGGGCCATCCTCAAACAACAAAGAATTTTTCAACAATTTCGCAAAGAAGCCCAAGGGATCGCGGGTCAATTCAGGTGTTTCAAGGGAAAATATCGTATTGAATTTATCGAAAACTTGTTGAGCTGAGAGGACAGGGATACGCATTTCGTCTCCGGCACTAACCAGTAATTCTTCAAGCAAAAGCTGGTTTCCCAACCCCTCCCTAATACCACCAACTCTGTCTTTTTTTAAGAAAGCCTCATTCATTTGACTCTCTTCTTTCGGCGGCGTTACGAGAAATACTTGCATATTAGACTTCAACCACTCCGGCATCAGTTCTGCATCATTTTTTGTATGGCAAAACCAATATAAGTTGTAAGGAAGCGGGCTCTTTAATCGACGTTTTAGAGCCGTCATGAGCACATCTCCTTCCCAACCTCCATAACCAATAATTAAGGGAGAGCGCCGAGAAAGAATCCTGTCCAGAAGCGAAGCCATCCTGGCGCTCGTTTGCGTCGAGACTTCAGAACGGCGCTCAATTTCACTACTCAGGTTACAACAATCGTAAAACCAATATGATCCATGAACATGGACAATCTGAATATCATTAAGTTCAGGATCGATTCGCTCCACGGTAAGTGGGTGATCGCAGACGATATGAGGCACACCAAATAGGGTTAAAGCTCGGGAAATAAAATCATCAAAATTGGTTGTTACCACGAGGCTTGAAATAGTTTTTGAAAGAAGTAAATGGGCAAGTCTAAAATTTGCCGGAGAAATGGGTTTTCTCTCTATTAATTTTCGTAGATATGACTGCCGTTGTTTGGGCTGAGCAAAGGCTTGCTGAAACCAATACGAATATTTTTCCAACGAGGAATTGGTTGTCGGTTCATGTTTTCGTCCGTACTGCCTGGCTTTCTCCTGACAATCTTGAATAATTCGAGGCGTAAGCGGAATAGGAGGATTGGAAATTCCTGCGCCAACTACGAAAAAGAACGGCGATCGACTCTCAAAATTATCGTCACATGCCTGTTTGATATGATCGACTGCTGTTTCCAGGTCTATATATGGCATAAGCGATCCAGCTAACCTTCTATCTATTGTTTACAGCTTCAGCATGAAATGGGATTATAATCCATATTGCTCTACTTGTTACTTCTTACGAAGTCCTGACGCCCAGCACTTCATCTCGTTGCATTGCATGAGCCAAATTGCCGTGCGCGGCATCGATTTGCCAGCGCTGGATCTTCCCAGGGTTCACTTCGTTTTCCAGTCATAAGTCAAAGGCGCAAAAGGCTACAATTCACTTGGATTAATGTCAACTAACCCGATAGGAGAAATGCCAACTCTTTAGCAAACAACTTCATTGAAAAAGAAACACTTCCTGCAGAATCGTTTTCCCTTCAAGAGGGCCGCCTGGTGGATTCTCATATCCACTCCCTAAGGCACACCTTTCAAAGATTTTAGGTCTGCAAGTAGAGGGACCCACCAGTCCTCCCCCTCCATTTTCATCAGGTATAGTAAATCTATGGCGTTGAGGCGCAAAGGACCCACATCCCAACAACCTCACTCACGCACGAGGCGCAAGCGTGGGCTAACATTTACCCTGCTCTGGGGTTTCGCTCGTCAGGGGTGGCGTGTGCTCCGCGCGGTCATGAGGGGGGTGCTGGCCTCCCACCCGATCGTTCGGGTCGTCCTGATTCCGACCCTCCTTTTTCTGCTGTGGCTCGGCGTCAATTGGGCTTTTCATACGTTCCATAAACCCACCGAAATTTTCTTTCCCTTAGATCAATCACTCAACAAGCACCCGGTTCAAACCTGGAAAGAATACGAATCGCTTTTTCGTGAGCATGCGACCGCGGTCATCACTCCGGAGTTTCTGGCTGCGCTGGCGCAGGTCGAGGGTGGAGGAAATCCTGTGGCGCGGACCTACTGGCGGTGGCAACTAACGTGGAATCCTTTAGAGCTGTTTAAACCGGCGTCGAGCGCGGTTGGCATGTACCAGATTACCGACGGGACCTTCAGCGAGGCGAAGCGCTTGTGCATCCACGATCATGAGGTAGTCGAAGACGGCCCGTGGCACGATTGGGAATCGTGCTGGTTCAACAGTCTCTACACCAGGATCCTGCCGAGCCATGCCATCGAGTTGACGGCGGCGCTGCTCGATCGCCAAGTCACCCAGACGTTGGGACCGAAGCGGATCGGCAAGGTGACGCTCCAGCGGAAGCAGGATCTGGCCGCCGTGATTCATCTCTGTGGAGCGGGAGCCGGCCGCGCCTATGCCGCACGTGGGCTTAAGCTGACCCGTCACCAACGGTGCGGCGACCACGACGTCAGCGACTACCTGGCACGCATCAATGAGTTGAAGTTCGAGTTTTCCAAGCCGGCGGCAGGAGACAAAACAATCCGACAGGGGCGTTAAAAACCGTTATAGGAGAAAGATCTACACTCTACTATTCAGACATTGGAGGAAGATATTGGATGGACAGCCGGTCCTCAACTTACAGTCCACAAAAGAGAATCGGTGCCCAGGTCGAAAATCCCACTGCTCTGCGAGATCCTTCGTGGAACTTGTCCTGAGTTTTGCCGAAGGGGTCAGGATGAAAACTTTTCAGACCTTGGTCTATTGTTGGTAACACACACTTGGCACGGCTTTCGTTCCTGACAGACGCCTGCCGGCTGGCCCAAGGGAGGGACGCTTTACTCAGCGGGCGGGCCTTGTTTGAGCCCTGCGAGTTGGACCGCTCTCTTAAGACTGGCGTACGTTCGCTCTCCTAAGGCCAGACGGGGCGTCAATGGTTTTGGGTCCTTTTGCCGAAACAAAAGGGCCTCGCCTGCCGGGGCGAAACCCGGCACTTCGCGAACATTCAAGAAACTCCTGGATGGTGAATTGTGTATACAATCAGGAATGTCCGCTTTGACCACACCGTAAATGCCTTGAACTAAGATTAGAGCGTGGACCGTCTTCATCATTCTGATCTTACCTGCACATCCCTTCGTTCGTTGATTCTGTGATTCGTTTTATTGCCGGCACGCATTAGGTGATCATTCCGAAAATTCTACTCCTGCCAAAGGTTAGGAGGTATTAGACCGGGAGATTGACTTCGTGTTCGCCATTTCCCATTCATATCGCCTCAGGAGTATTCGTGCAGGTGAACCAGCGTTTTTCAGTCTCACTGTTCTCCACTACGATCATATGAGGAACGTCGGTTAAAGAGTCCGGGTGTCGATCCATGTGACGTTTCCGGTTCGTCGTTTCACTTCCGCATACATATGCGCGGTACCGCCTTTTCCATCACCTCCGCCTCCATCCCACAAACAAATGAAGTGCACCTTCTCCACCCCGTACCCTAATGCAGTGTGAAGCAGCCAGAGATTGCACCGTTCATACGGATCGACACCTTCGGGAAGTGGGCCAAGGTGCTCGGGGGCCGAGTGGATTGCGGTCGTGAGCCTGGCTTTGGCGGCCACATACCTATCGCGCCAGACTTCGCCTCTACAGATGACAGACTTTTGAATAAATTCCGGCTCGTGGAACGGTTGCATCCACTTTATGATTACCTTGCGTTGCTGACAGGCCTCCGTGAACAAAAGGTCGCCTCCACAGGCACCTTGCGTAAGTGCAAGATCATCAGGGCCTGCGCCCAGTTGGTCTAAGACCGCGGCGATTTTCTGTGCCGCCACGGCTTCTTTATCCCTTGGAAAACGCGGAGGGTGTCTTCCCGGGGCATCGATCATATGCCCGCTAAAGAGCAAAACGTGCCGGGGCTGCCGCTGATCTTCAGGCTCCACAACCTGGTGTCTTGCGGGGTCAAGATTGGCTTTACCCATGTTTGTCTGATTTCCCTTGTCCTGTGTGATTGCCGCTGTATCGGATTCGCTGAGAAACCTGTCAGTGCGAGAAGCCTTTCTGGGAAATGTTTTATTGTTGGACTTGCTGTTGCGCTTGACCGTGACCTTTTGGGAAGGATTGTGGCTTAATCAAGAATATCCCATCGCGAATGGTCAACAAAACCGCTGAGACCCGCGGCTCGGCATGCACCACTCGGTTCAGTTCTTGAATGGCCGCCGTATTGGTATCCGGAGCAGGATGTGTCAGCACATCTCCATTCCACAGAACATTATCAATGAGAATGACGCCTTGATCCGATATCAACTCTAATGCCTGACGAAAATAATTCACATAGTTGGCTTTGTCGGCATCGATGAAGATCAGGTCAAACCTTCCAGTCACTGTCGCCATCGTTTCCATGGCGGGACCGAGGCGGAGATGAATCTTAGAACCATGAGTGCTCTGAGCCCAATACCGTTTGGCCATAGCCGTCGACTCAGGATCGATATCGCACGTGATCACCATCCCATCAGCCGGAAGACACTCCGCCATGGATAAGGCGCTGTAGCCGGTAAACGTGCCGATTTCCAACACCCGCCTGGCTCCCACACTCAACGCCATGACCTTTAAAAATGCACCTTCCAATGGACCGACCACCATCTGGGGGCAGTCCATCTTTCGATACGTTTCCTCCCGAAGTCGACGGCACACCTCCGATTCCGGAAAGGAGTGCGCTTCGGCATAGGCTTCAATGTCCGGCAGCACCAAGGATTTCATCTTGTACCCCCTTTGCAGTCAACTCATCGCCATACGGTTGGTCTTCAATGACCACATTGTCCTTCCCTTTATCCTCCTGCCGCAAGCCATCCCGTCCATTCTCAAAATTTTCCTCTCTCTTGCCTGGTCCGTCTTTCTGTGTCCGGGCAAATGGTCACAGGCTTCCACGCCCGGCCGCTTCACTCCACTCATCGGCAAATGCTTCTTGCCAATTTCTTAAGAGCTGCCTTACAGTGGTCCGGTTATCCGCTGAACTATTGACCACCCTTTGAGGAAACCGCTCATGTCCGCTGACGCTGTTCTTGATCCCCTGAAACAGACCTTGCGACAGATCCATCACCTGCATGATGCCGCAGCCGTGCTCTCCTGGGATCAGGAAACCTATATGCCTCCGGGAGGAGGAGCGGTTCGCGCGGAGCAACTGGCCACTCTTCAAACGCTGGCCCATGACCAATTTGTTTCGCCTGAGATGGAATCCCTGCTTGGAACGTTTGTGGATCTCTCCACAGGCACTCTTCATTCTCAGCACGCGTCTGCTTTGGACGAACCCTCACAAGCCCTCCTTCGCGAAACCTGGCGGGACTTTTCCCGTGCAAAAAAATTGCCGTCGGCCTTCGTCAACCAGCTTGAGCGGGAATGTTCTTTGGCTCAACAAGTATGGGCGGAGGCCAGAAAGACGAATGACTTCCAACGGTTTCTGCCGAATCTGCAACGGGTTGTGAAACTCAAGCAACAAGAGGCGGACTATTTGGGGTACGCGGATTCTCCCTATAATGCGTTACTCGACACCTACGAACCGGGATCGACCGTGGCCCAATTACGTCCACTCTTTGCCACCTTGCGGACGGAGCTGATTCGTCTGCTGGACCACATTCGACAGTCCCCTGTCCAACCCGACACCCAACTCCTGACGCAATCGTATGGACACACCCCACAAATGGACTTTGGCCGGCTTGTGCTCAAGCACATGGGCTACGATTTTCAACGTGGACGCCTGGATTTGTCGGAGCATCCGTTTACGACGGCGTTTCATCCAACGGATGTGCGGGTGACTACCCGCGTCTTCGAAAGGGATCTCCCCTCCTGTCTCTTTAGCTGTATTCACGAAGGAGGGCATGGCCTGTACGAACAAGGATTACCCGCTAAACAATATGGCACTCCATTAGGTGAAGCCATTTCTTTGGGTATTCATGAAAGCCAATCCCGTTTATGGGAAAATTGCGTGGGACGGTCCCGCGCATTTTGGCAATATTTTTACCCGAAACTTCAGGAGGTGTTTCCGACGCAGTTGGGGCAGGTCAGTGGGGAAGATTTCTACCTGGCGATCAACCGGGTGGCCCCGTCGTTTATTCGGGTCGAAGCCGATGAACTGACGTACAACCTGCATATCATGGTGCGATTTGAAATTGAGCTGGATATCATTGAAGGCCGCGTGCACGTGGATGATCTGCCGGAAATCTGGAACGCCAAAATTCAGGACTATCTGGGGATCGTTCCACCCTCCGATGCAGAAGGTGTGCTGCAGGACGTACACTGGTCCTTTGGGGCCTTTGGCTATTTTCCCACGTACACGCTCGGGAATCTGTATGCGGCCATGCTATTTCGGCAGGCACACCAGGATCTTCCAGACCTGGACCAGGCCATCAGTCAAGGTAACTTGCTTCCGTTGAAAGGCTGGCTGAATGATAAGGTGCATCGTTGGGGACGACAGTACACGCCAGCCGATTTAATCACACGCGTGACCGGGCAGGCCCTGACTCCTGAACCATTTATTCAAGACCTCAAACAGAAATTCGGCACCTTGTATCAATTTCCGACAACCGGTACACCGCCTTCACCTCAGTAAATTTTCACATTTATTGGGCTTTTGACATTCCCAAGATACCACCTTCGACAGATTGCTCTTCAATCCTTCTGCTCCCTAGCCTCACTCATTCATTCGTGGCCTTCTTCCCGTGAAGGGAAAGAACGGCAACGACACGTTTCAACCATTTTGAAAGGAGTGTGTGCCGTGAGGCTTCATTTACAACCAGTTTCGGTCTTCATGTTTGCTCTGGTTCTGTCGGTTGGCCTGTTGTTCCCCGTGTCCTGGGCGGAAGCGACCGTGAACAAGATTGACATTAACACTGCCAGTCTTGAACAACTCGAAGCCGTCAAAGGCGTGGGACGGGATATCGCCCACAACATCCTCGCCTACAAAAAGGATCATGGCGCCTTTAAATCGTTTGATGATCTGGGGAAAGTCAAAGGCGTGGGGAAAGTCAGACTGGAGGCGCTACGGGAAACCTTTACCGTTGGCTCAACCGCTTCGCCTGAAGAAGCCTCGCCTACCAAGTAACCACAGCATTTGCAATTCACAAGCCCGAGGTCGAACCCATGTTCGGCCTCGGGCCTCTCATGGTCTCCTTACCTTCAATAATTGCAGAGCAAGAATACGCCGTCATCCGGATGTCGTTGGGGCCCTAATACCCCATCGCCGTATTTAAGGATTTTACCTGTGCGGGTGCAAGCGTGATGGCTTCAGCCGCTTCAATCCGGGAGGGCACCAGCATAATGGTGTGGAAGGAAATATCCCGGATGGCAAGTTTTTGCTCCGGATTATCAGCGGGACCTAATTCCACCGCCTCCACGGCACTCATGATGGCGCTGGTATCCATAGGCCCGTATTTCTCAACCACCGTGTGAATAATTTCCATGACCTGTTGATTGGCTTCGGGTTCCTTCATGATCTTCTCAACCAAGCCCACAACCCCCTGAGCCGGTTCCGTCACATCAAAATTCTCTATCCGTTCCTTTTTACGCAAGAAGAGCAAATCATTATCCACATCTTTGCTAAAGGCCCCATAGGGAAACCGTACAAATTCAAAATGCAACCCTTTCAATCCTTTCCCCAACATTTGCAATTCACAAAGAAATAATAATTGTTGAAGTTTCACGTCACTCATCAGGCCCATGGATTCGGTCAAATGCAACGTATAAATTAGTAAAGCGCGGTCACCGGTCACTTCTGAGGGTTTTCTCATAGGTTCTCCCTAAATTTCTCCACCAAGACCAAAACAGACAAAATAATTCTTGATTACCCAGGATGATTGGGGTTTAATATATTCCTTCTTCATCTTACGAAAGATTCCACCATGTCTAAACCGGTCAAAGAACTCGAAACACTCAAGCATCATCTCCAAAAAAACAGCCTCAAACTGACTCGTCAACGCGAGTTAATTCTGACGACCTTCCTTAAAATGGAGCATGTCACTGCCGAGCAGTTATATCATATCCTTGCCAAAAAAGACCCGCATATTGGGCTGGCCACCATCTATCGCACGCTCAAATTATTCTGTGAAACCGACCTGGCACAGGAACGCCATTTCGGCTCGCAAACGCAATTCGATAATGTGTCGCATAAGGGTCATCATGATCACCTCATTTGCACTTCCTGCGGAAAAATAGTCGAATTTCAAAATTGCCAAATCGAAAATTTACAAGAAGAGGTGGCGAGAAAAAACGGCTTTACCATTCAAACCCATAAACTGGAACTGTACGGTCTCTGCAATACCTGCCAAAAGGCCTGATGAGACTGGTTGCCTCTTTCCCTTCGTCCACAGCTTTTTCCTTTTGATAACGAATACTTCTTACATTGACTGTGGTTCGACTCCTTATCGAACCACAAACGACATCATCCACGCACTCATCCGCCTTCCTTGCAACCCCGAACAGGGCCTCATGTTCAACGGGGTTGTGTAACCTCTTGAATTTTTGTAATAAGATAGAGGCTCACGTGCTACATTTTCCGCATTCCAGTGTATAATAAGAAATAGTTCAGGGAACTCACAGATCATTATGACTTGTCCCCTCATTTTTTCTTTCACCATAGCGTTTTTCTCTTCGCGAAAGGAGGCTGTTCACATGACCATTACAGGCAAAACGACCCACACACGCATGATTCCACTTTGGTCCGGTGTCTTGTCCTTAATTCTGGGATTCCCTGCCATGGGTCTGGCCACGGGATATGCAGGAGATGCCCACCACCCATCCGGGTACAGCACGTCCCCCCACGGTGCAGGGACCTATGGCCATGGCCAGGTTCATCACGGCACGGGCATGTCGGGTGGCTATGGCACAGGAGGAAGCTCCTACAAATCCGGACATGGACCTCATCAAAGTGCCTCTGAGTTCATCGAACACATTTTGAAATTCAAAGAAGGCATGGCCCTTACCGAGGATCAGGTCACCAAACTTCAAACGATTAAAACCGATTTTGAAAAGAATAAAATTAAAATGAAAGCTGACATGCAACTCACCAGCTTGGATTTGCACGAGTTGTTGCGAAATGACCAAGGTGACCTGGGCGCTGTTGAATCGAAGCTGAAAAGTCTTTATGAGATTCGTGCAGGCCTTTACCTGGCATCCGTAAAAGCCGGGCGGGACGCCAAGGCCGTATTAACGGACGAGCAACGCTCTCGCATGAAAGCGGTCCATGATCGGATCAATGCCCATCAAGAGGGCGGAATGACGAAAGGCCATCCGGGCGGGTATTCCCCCCATTCCAAGGACAAAAAAAGCTAAGCAGCTTACTATACCCCAAAAAAGGAGGCTTCATGCCTCCTTTTTTTTTAATTGAGGTTGAAGGTTTTGTTACGGCCCGAGGCTTAAGCGACCCTTCAGACCCGATGAGACAAACACGGTTCCTTCTTGATCGACAATCACCCCTTCAACATCCGGCAAAGACTCGATGAGAGCCATGCCTTTGTCAGGACCCATGACAAAAATTCCGGTGTCCAACCCATCGGCCATCACACCATCTTTGGCTATGACCGTGACACTTTGACATCCTCGAGCCGGATGAAGGGTCTTGGGATCGAGGATGTGGTGAAAGCGAACCCCGTCTTTTATAAAATACCGTTGATAATCTCCCGCAGTAGAGACCGCTTCATCTTCCAACTCAATCCGCCCTAAGACTTCGCCCTGCTCCTTTCGGGGATGCTGGATACCAAAAACAAAACGTTGGGTATCCGGCATACGTCCGAACGTTTTAATATCCCCCGATAACGCAACCACGCCTGCGGTCGCTCCTGTCGTGCGCATTACCTTGGCAGCGAGGTCGGCGGCATACCCTTTCCCGATTCCCCCTACATCAATAGACATCCCAGGACGCCGCAACCACACACTTCGCGTTATTTCATCCAATTGCAGGTTTGATAACTCTATTTGCGGGCGAAGCGCTTCCAGATCTTCCTGACGTGGAACCTGCCCTTCCCCGCTGACATTCCATGCATTCACCGCTGGGCCAAGGGCGATATTGAACCCTCCCTGCGTAAGTTTTGCCACCTCCAGCGACTGCGTGAGGACTTCAAAGGTTTCCTGACTCACCTGTATGGATTCCCGTCCCGCCGCAGCATTCACCTGTGATAATTCACTGGATGAAATCCAGGTGCTCAGCAACTCCTCTAATCGCCTGATTTCATCAAGCCCCGCTTTGACCGCCCTCTGCGCAATCCTCTCATCTGCCCCAACGGCCGTGACAAACACCACGGTTCCCATCAGCATCTGACTGCGTTTTACCAAATGCGGCGTGCCCTGGCAGCCCGCCAGGAAGAGAATCAAAAAGCAGAGTCCAAGTATATTCTGCATTCGCCCCATGATAAATCTCCTATCTTTGACAATAACGTTGGCTTCCGAACAGCCGGAGGGCCGCTTGAAAGAATTTATGTGGAATTATGGCGATTGAAGTATCGGAATCTGGGGTAGGGTGTGACTTCAAACAATCGTGCCCGTAATAACGGAGGTTCCGCCAGGGAGGACAGGACCACATTGGAAGAAAGAGATGGATAACGAACCGTCATTTCCACGATGGCTTTTACTGATTCCGAGACAATGGTTACTTCTAACTCTCTTGTATAATTCGGAGGATCAACCTGGAATCGCCAACCGCCAAGATACACTACACCCTGGTCTGGAACCTCAAAGGTTAGCGGAACTTCCGCACTGGATCGAAACCCGCCTTCCACAATAAATACCCGGGTCACTTGATACTGCCCTGGCTTCAAGGACAGAAAAAAATAGGAGGAAGCTGCCTCAATTTCCACACGATACCGCCTTTGACCATCCTTGGAGCTGAATTCAAGTGAAGCTAATTCCGGGAGGTAAATTCTTCCTGACGGCTCTTCCTGCCACACGTGAATGTGTCCGAACACCAGGGGCTCTGTGAGGTCTTCTTGGGAGGGATAAGACGGGAGCTGATGCGCGCATCCCATACTCATTCCAACAAGAATCCCTAAAAACACTAGTCGGCAAGCAAGAACGTTCAGCATGGCCATCCCGTCATAATACTGTCTTTAACTTCCGCAAACTCCCACACATAAAAATATCCGAAAAAAATGGGACCTTCTTGACAGACCCCAAACTCATGCGGTATTTAAGGGCCTTGTTAATAACGGTTATCAATTTCAAAATTAACAATAATTACATTCAACATCAAGATGACTCAAGGAACCGAAATAGCTTCTCCATGCAGCACCACCTCAGAGGCACGCTGCCATTGCGGGCAACTGATGGCCATCTTAAAAAAAGATGGGGTGGAATTGAAATGCAAACGCTGCAAGCGTCTTGTATTCATTCCCTTTACCCTATTGAGCGACTAATGCAGGGGTTGCCCCTTCGATTGAATACGCTCCTGAATATGCGTAGCGTTCCGATTCCCGGTTTATCATGAGTTCCTATCATTGAGGACCCTGAGTCCCCTACCCCTTTACTGAGGACCTCCGCGTCCCAATCCTATATTAGGAGGTTTTCATTCATGAAGAAGTTCACCATCGGGGTCCTTATGGCCCTCTGTGTGTTTCCAACTTTTCCGGCCTTCTCCGCCTCCGGTGAAGAGGGACTGACGCCGGCTCAGCAGGAAGCGGTTCGCCAAGCGGTCCAAGACTATCTGAAAGGGCAAGGGACCCCAGAGACAGCCAGGCCACCGATGACCCAACCAGGAACCGCCCAGGACCCACCAGATTCTGGTAAAAACCTTCAGGACCTTGGCACGTTTCAAGGGAAGCGGCAAAAAGCCGATTCCTCCATGCAAGGGTCAGGAGGTCTGATCTATGCCCGCCCCTTCGTCTCTTCTCCCAAGGCCATCGTCGGCGGTTACATGGACATCGAATACTTTAACCGGGCCAATCAAGGAAACAGCTACTTTGATCAACACCGGTTGGTGCCCTTCATCTATGGGGACATCAGCGAGCGCGTGAAATTCGCGGCGGAAATTGAATTCGAGCATGGAACCAACGACATTACGGTTGAATTTGCCACCATCGATTATCTCATTCAAGAACCCCTTAACTTGCGGGCGGGCATCATCCTGGTTCCTCTTGGAAAATTCAATCTCCTGCATGACGCCCCACTCCGCGATCTCACCGAACGCCCACTCATTAACCAACGGATTATTCCAACAACGCTTCACCAACCTGGTGTTGGAGCCTACGGCACATTCTATCCCACGTCTCTCTCAAAGCTGGATTACGAATTCTACGTCACAAATGGATTCACCAATGCTTTTGGAGGAGACGGAAATCCTAATAATACGTCCAATATCAACCAAACAAACGGAATCCGCTCTGCCCGCTCAAGCAACACCGAGTTTGACAATAATAACGGCAAATCCATCATGGGACGTGTCGCGTTCAGCCCCATTTTGGGAGTGGAAGTCGGTGGTTCGGGATTTTACGGAAATTATGGCACGAATAAGGATGATAAATTGGCCATTTGGGCGCTGGATTGGACCTTCCAACGAGGCGCATTTGAACTTATCGGAGAAAGTGCCTGGGCTTACATCAAGGACAATAATATTAATCAAGACGGAACCCGAAACGGCAATCCACGCAGAATGCAAGGGTATTACTTACAGGGGAATTACCATTTCCTTCCAGAATGGCTAACCAGAATGGCCCCCACCTTCTTTAAGCAGGAAGTCTCTACATTCACTGCTGTTGTCCGGTGGGAACAAATGAACCTTGGGCAGGATTTAAGTGGGGAAGCCGGGAAACTGGGGGAATGGCAACGTTGGACATTTGGCCTGAACTTCCGTCCCACAGAAGATACGGTGTTCAAAACCGATTTCCAATATACGCCAGTCGGTCGAAATGGAAATGAGCGGATTCATGATACGGCTTTTGTCGCATCCTGGGCCACATATTTCTAAGAATTCCCTTTGAACAGGAAAACAGAGAGAAACGGCCTTGCCGTTTCTCTCTGTTATTAGCTTCAAACAGTATCGAAATATAGGACTACATCAGCATATTTTAAAGAACATACCGGTTGACCCCTTGAACATCGGATGATACAATTCGTTCTCATTTTTCATAATGAGAATCAAATTCAAATAAATCGAAAATCATTCTCGTTTTTTATTTTATGACTTTATCTCCTGCTTCCCTCCTTCGAGGAATCTTCATTTTGGCATTCACCGCTTATACTCTTGGCTGCTCCTTCCTTTCCGGTCAAGACTTAGTTGTCGATCGATACATGGCCTGTCCAATTGATTCCGTATGGAATTCTTCCCTGGAAACCCTCAGGTCCTATCCCGTGAATAAGAAAGACAAGTCCAACGGAGTAATCGAAACGGGGTGGAAGGTGGAATATGTGGAAGGCGCCAAGTATGGCCTTTTCCAACGGGAAGGCATGGGGGACAAAGAACGATCGCAATTGACCCTGACCATGAAGCCACTCGATTCCAATGCCGTGCGCCTCCAAATTGCGGAACGGCGACAACATTGGGGATTCCGCGGCGGGGCCAGACTTTATGATTGGTATCCCGTCGAACCATCACAACAAGCTGTGAATCACATTTTAAACAACTTAACCGAAAAACTTGAGGCTGAAGGATGTTTCGTCGAATCCTGATTATCCTCCTTCTCAACACACTCCTCTTTCTTGGTCTGACTTCGGGAGGCCAGGCCCAAGACGAGCAAATTTGGGATCAGGAATTGAACCGATACCTCACGCCCCAGGAAATGGGTCAAGAGGATGTCTATCTGACTCCAGAAGAAGCTGCAAAATTTACATTTCCTGAATCCGATTCCATCCGCTTTGTGGTCATCAATCTCACCCCAGACCAGAAACGACTCATTGAGGAACGAATTGGATGGCAATTTCCGGAATCGACCTTTGAATGCTTCATTGCAGAAACCCGTGGAAAAATCGATGGATGGGCCTTTATCCAACATACAATCGGCAAGCATAAGGCAATGACCTACATGGTAGGCGTTGACCCCGATGGAGAAGTCACCAACGTTGAAGTATTGGTCTACCGAGAATCACGGGGAAGCGAAGTGGGGAAAAAACGCTTCAATTACCAATACCAAGGGAAAAAACGCCGAAGACCCCATCCGGATCAACCGTGACATCATCAATATTTCCGGCGCCACCATGTCCGTGCGTTCCATGAGTGCCGGCGTTAAACGCGCCCTGGTCCTGGCCCATGAACTTTACCTGCAAACCCAGAGCCAACCCCTTCCATCAATACGGCCAGTCGAACGACAAAAATTTTTGGAGTCCCTGCTGGGATTCTAGAGCCTCCTGCAATAATGGGATGCGAAACTTTAATGCCCGCTTTCGGCTCCGTGATACCGACCGCCACATTCGCTTAGTCTATACCTGGTTTCTCCTGCTGATGCTCGCAGGATTCATTTTCACCTTTTTTTGGGCTCATAGCATGACGGAGCTAAGCCTTAAAGGCCTTGCCGAGCATTATCGAGGATCGGATGCAACTTTTGGTGAACCAATGCCGTTTGGTCAACTGGCCGAGACCACACATTTTCATCTGTTTACCATGCCGGTCACATTCATGATTTTGGTCCATGTGCTTTATCTCACAATGGTCAGCCCCACACTAAAAGTGGTTACGACATGGATGGCCTTTTTTGGGGTCACCCTGGATCTCGTTTCACCTTGGCTGATTGCCTATGTATCCCCAATCTTTACTATTACCATGTTGACCGGAGACATCCTGATGGTTGTGGGATTTCTCATCATGTTCGTCATACCCATGCATGAAATGTGGTGGAAAAAATCCGCCTTTATGATGCCGGAGTCGGATGACTGACTTATGCCCTTTCCCCGATTGGAGGAACATTCTTTACCCCAACCCATGCTAGGCACAGGTCACTTCAACTCCCAGTTCGCTCAAAACGGCTACTGGATCTGTAGGATGGAAGGCGACAAGAGTTTTCTCACTCAATCGAATTAGACAGCCATACTTTCATGAGAGAGGAACAGATTTTTCTCCCACATCCTACATCGGCCTGGTCAAGGGTTCCTTGTTACCATGGCTTCGGGACGTGGATAGGCATCAGCCTCTTTTCGGTATTTCTTTCTTCCTGCGCCCCAGATTTGTATTGGGCAAAACCAGACGCAGGCGAGGGTGAATTCGAACAGGATCTTCGCTCGTGTCGTGAAATCCTGATCAATGACGTACATTCCGAGACTTCATTGAATCCATTCAGCAAAGGAATAACTGATGATGTCTTGGCACAATGCATGAATAGCAAGGGCTGGTTTTTGGCTGAAAAGCCATAAATTCTCACCTTTGTATTGACTCCATTCCCGGATGTTTCCCGAATGTGCCTTAACATGTTGCCTGATGATCTTCGAATAAACAGCAGACTTTTTTGATGTTCGCCTTACCCCATAAATGAAATGCGGTGTCAAATAGGGGCATTAATAATGCCAGAGTCTGACGACTAAGTACGTTTAACCAAATTCCTAAGGCCCGAGACTTTTAGAGTCCAGAGCCCATGAGCTGCCAGTGTATGCTCATGGGCTTTTTTTGTGAACAAGGAATGTCATGCCCTGATTCTTCATATATCCCGAGGATGAATACCCTTACATTCATCCTCATGTAGGCGAGGGGGTGGGCCTCCTCCTGTCCCCCTCGCCTCGCTCCGCCTCAACACCTGAGTTGTGAGATTACGTTCATCATTAATTCATAAGGGATCAAAGAGGATTTCTCCGACCATTCATTCATTTTAAAGCGAGGTGCCCCCGTGAACGTCAAAAAATCTATTCTTTTCTCTTTCGCTCAGGTCTTTTGTATGGCAGTACTCACCTTAACTCTATCCTTTTTCGTCAATACACCTCTGGTGTTCGCTCAGCAAGCCGAAGAAGTTGATCCTCCGGAAGTCACCAACGGTGAGCGTTTGTTTCTGGAAACCCGATTTGCTCAATTGTTTAAAATCTTTCTGGATGAAGGGGGAGATGTGAATGATCCCTTGCCCCAAGGCGATCCCGCTCTCAACAAAGTGACGAATTGGCAACTCCCACCCGATCAATATGCCAATGGCCCGTTTGCCGGTCAATCGATGAATTGCCGGAGTTGCCATTTTGTCGATGAACTCCTCGATGTTCAGAACTACGGAATGAATACCTATTCGGATTTTGCACGACGGAGCCCTATTCCAGCCCGTGAAGATGGAAAACATACTTCAGTCCGAAACGCGCCACCGCTCGTCAATTCCGCTCTTCCTCGACAAATGTTTTTTCTACATGCCGATGCCGAATTCCCGACAATGGTGGATTTGGTCACAGGTACACTCACCGGACGGAACTATGGATGGCTTTCCGACGAACAGGAAGCCGCCATTTCACATATCGCCAGAATTATTCGAGAAGACTCGGGAACCGGCGATCTGGCGCAGGAGTTTGGCGGGCTGTCCTATCGTGTCCTGTTCACCGGAACCGATCCATCTATTCCTCAGGAATTCCTGATCCCTGAGGATTTTCGGGTAGAGGTTTCTCAAGCCACCGACCGACAACTTGTCCAGGCCGTTTCACAACTTATCGCCGCGTATACGGACCAACTCCTTTTCTCTCAGGATGACGAGGGAAGCTTCAATCTTTCTCCTTATGATGTCTTTCTTGAAATGAACAGTTTGCCCCGTCGACCCGATAAGTGGGAGTCTCCCAATACATATGCTCGTCGATTGCTTCAACAGATTAAATTTCTCGAATCATACGATTCGCAAAATTATTCCCGATGGCCTTCACCCCCTTCTCACGATACCCCGACCATTCAGTTTGTTGAGAAAAACCCCCATACGGCTGATGGCAAGTTTCAGTTCCATGACCAACCCTTCACCTTTGGACCTGAGGAATTACAAGGCTTGAAAATCTTTTTCACCCAACAGGGTCGACACCAGCATCGTCATAAAGGCCATCACATTCGGCCCAGTGATCAAGCTCAGGGAGGAATTGGGAATTGCATTGCCTGTCATACGCCACCAAATTTCACCGACTTTCGTTTTCACAACACGGGAATTGCCCAAACGGAGTATGAACGCATTCACGGCCCCGAATCGTTTTCCCTGCTGGAAATACCCGGATTGCAGCATCGAAATAGAAATATCGATGCCTACCTGCCTGCCACAGCAAAGCATCCTCATGCTCATGAACCATTCCGCGCCATTCCCTCGCCAGACAACCCCCAATGGACCGATCTGGGCATTTGGAACATTTTCTGGAATCCTGATTTTCCCGAATCTCAACTGCCCATTTGGTCAATCCTCTGCGAGGACGCCCTCAATGAACATTTTGGGGTATTTCGTGGCTTCCAAGCCTGTCGGCCAGATCGACTCCTCCCGAGAACTATTGGTGCTTTCAAAACTCCCGGGCTCCGGGATTTGAGCCATTCGGCTCCCTATAGTCATGCCGGTATCGCCGATACGCTTAACGATGTGATTCAGGGGTATATTACAAATTCGGATTTAGCGCGAAAGGGCTTGCTTCGCAATGGTGCTTCCGAACTGAAAAACATTGCCTTAATTCAAGACGACATTCCGGCCTTAACGGCCTTTCTGCGATCCTTAAACGAAGACTACGAGTAAACGACGAACATATCGCCTCAAACAACACCTTCCACACGGAACTCTACCACCTGGAAGAAACTGAATCTCCTTAAGCCCACGGTGAGTCATTCACCGTGGGCATTTTTTTACTACTTCATATTGGAGGAAGCTTCTATCACGCCCACTACTCGAACAGTGGAGAATTAAACAATCGCCTAAAGACCTACATCGGCAGGAACGTTCTTTGAAAATTGGTTCGTCCTGGCACGCAAAAAACCCCAACTGGAGTATCGCCCTCACAGGATTCCTAGCCTGTTGCCGGCTGGCTGTTGTGAGGCGCTTTCCTCGGCAGTCTGTACATCTAAACTGGCATGGCCCATTCGACCCGTAGGTTTTGGAAGAGGGAACCAAAGCAGGTTCTCGATGATATCCGGCCATGGATCCGCTCATGTTGCAGCGATTGAACAAACCCGCGCCTTGAGCAGGGACGGTGGAATCTGCTCACGCTCATGGGTTATTCCTCCCGGTTGCCGATCCCTTTGTCTCACGTGGACTTAATGAGGAGATGGTAGTCGAGATGTTGCGGTACAGTTGGGTGACCATCGTGCGATCTCTGGAGATTGATCTCATCGCCAAGGTGATTCCGACTGGAGGCGGGGTCATTCTGAAATTTAGGCCTTCCGTCCTGTCGCCCTAAAAATTTTTCATGCCTGAACCCGGCATCAATGGGCCATACCGATTCCCGCTATCTACCCATGCCATAAGCCTTACAGCTCCCCTCGACCAACTATCCGGACAAATCACCTGCTCAAATCCCTCAGCACCAAATGGGCTACCCGTATGGCCGGTATATCAGCGTCAAATGCCTTACTATTTTTGTGATTTGAGACTTCGATTCCTCGCCATCAGGAGGATTGGGAATGTTCAAGAGGGGAAATTTTTCTGACTGAAAAAGAATCCCTCCATTTAGTTTTTCGACTACAAACATGACTGTTCCCGTTTGTTGAATATAGCCAAAATATTTATTTCCGGCTAATATTGAAATTATAAATGATTTTCATTATCATTACATGAAAGATAATTTGTATCAAACTGGTGTAGAACAATGGAAGAAAAGAATTCCAAATTATCGAATCCTCAACAACCTGAAGATTGGCGATGCCACTGTGGCAGGCTTAATACAAAAGCTACCCTCAATGATCCTTCCCTCTTTCTGAGGTCTGGGGTGAAGTACCCCTTGCAAGTCGTTCAGACTGTTATAGGTGAATCCTTCCGTTTCTACCTTAAAACACTTCAAATAAAACGCGGTAAAGAATTTTACAAGAAGGACAGATCAACCTCATGGCAATTGCAACCGCCCTTGGGTTTAGTAATCAATTTACCTTTAGCTAAATTTTTTAAAAATTCGGTAGGCTTTTCCTCCTCATGTTTACGGAAATGGTTTGAGGATATACCTAAATCCAGCCCGGACAAAACGCCAATGAACGGAAACAACTATACATACGAACAAAATTCCAGGGCGAGCGAGTTACCCCGCATGCTCGCACAAAGGTTGGGTCTCTTTTCCTCCTCCGGGACGCTCAACCATTCTTTTTAGTCGGAGGACGCAAACAATGGAGGCTATCCCCATGAACATAGGACATTCCACTCTGCCACACATGAGAATTCCCGCACTGCTAAGAGGAAATATGATCGAATTGGATCTAGCGAGCCTGGAGGGACAATGGGGCATATTGTGTTGCCTTCCCAAACTTGAATTTTGCGATGCAGTGTTTCTCAATCAGTTTCGCAGAACCGTCCAAAAACAAGGCGCCCTCTTATTGGGTATGCAACACCCCGCTCACTTGCTTCACGGATCGCATTTTCCCACAACCAAAATCCTTTCCATCCCTTTATTGACTGACTCTACACACCGTTTAGGTCGAGCTCTGGGCTTATGGAGTCAACCTCGCTTTAACCAATGCCAGACCATCATCTTCGACCCAATGGGAGTGATCAGAAACAAACGGATCCATTCCTTCAACTGGCATGGCATGACCCTCCTATTGGGCATGTTAAAGCAATGTCAGGACTTTTCGCCTCAGCCACCTCAAGAACATATCGACAGTCCTGCCACAGCCAATTACATATTTGCTGGACAGAGTCTGAAAGCAACCCTCTGTTGATATTTTATTCACAAATCAACCTCATACCGCTCAGGAGACACCTATGCCACCAAGTCAACAACTCAAGCTGAACGTCTGTGACTGTAGTCGTATCCATCTCACCTATGGGTCGACCACCCTTCATTTCGAAAAAGAAGAGTTCCTCGCCTATGCAATGCAATTGACCAGAATGGCGGCTTACGTATCAAATACCGCTGGGCTTCCAAAAGGACAAGGCCTCACCGACGCCAAATCCACGACTTGTCATTGAGGAAAACATTTGTCATCCATCAAATGCGTTCAAGGAAAACGTGCTTGATGACCCTTAATCTGGTGAAGGAATTCAAGGAACATCTCATGAAACGAGATTCATTTATCATCGAAGGGGAAAAGCCCGTGTTCATTAGTTTGTCGGTATCCTTGGGATTCGTTTTTCTCAGCATCATTGGCCTTTGGGCATTGCCCGGAATCATGCTGCTCTTAAGCCAATAGGATCATTTGGAATGGATTAAAGAATGGGAAAAAGTTGGCTGCAGGCTTTTTGAATTCATTTGACCGGTTTTGGTTGCCAAAGCCAAATCATGGTTAAGATACAAACGGAATGTCCAATTCATGCCATGCTTTGCGATCTCCTTCCCAAGGATTTTATGGCCCTTGCCCATGACCATACGAAAAAGGGTATTCCTGATAATTTTTTTCCTGCACCTTATTACGTGGTCGTAAGGGGCAGTACAAGGAATCGGGGAAATTGAACGCCAGCCCAGCATGGATGAGCAATGGGTTTTCACCATAGGGGTATGACGAGGATCAAGACGTCTCATTTGCCCAGCCGAATCCTGCCGTGGTTGATAGTCCTCTTACACAAACAGTCCAATGGATGGATCAAAAGGTGCGTCCCACTAACATGCAAGTATCGCAACATCTCAAGTCGACAGCTCGAAAGCCTGCTCTTGGCTTTTTTCCATTGGCAGTCCAGACAACATCACAAGCCATTTTTTTAATCAAAAGATCCACAATAAAGAGGAGGCTTTTCATGCAATCAGGTCCTCACCAGCCAGTGAATAAACCCCGGGGGCCTTTTCCCGGCCTACCCCAGGGTCCTAGGTAAGGTTTTTCATGAAACCATTTGCTCGGTATCCGAAAGGGTCTCATTTTTTTAACTTTAGTCCCTCTCAATCCTCAAGATAGAGCGCACAGGACTGAACCAGCCATTCCAGGCATCCGGTCATCGCACTACGAGGGGATTAATATGGGAGCGCAATGATGATTGGTTATTTTACAACCCGCTGATAATGAAACCTCTGCCCAGAAGTCCACCACTCCATATCTCAGTTCAGGAATGCAGCCTTCAAGAAAACCAGCTTTTGACTCCTTAATCATGAAATCGGAGGCCTAACGTTGAAGAAGGGCCACTTACCTTTTCCTTCTTCCTTATTTGGACGAGGGAAAAATGACCTGTCAAAAGATGGAATATGCCCCAAGCAGAAAGCAACCAAGGTCTCGCACAAAAGATACCGTAACCCGACAATTATATTTGCGAAAATGGAGATAAAAAATACGGGAGGGTATATGGTGACTTGTTGAATGGAGAACAACAACTACTACAACTTGTTTTTAACAAACCTGTCTGCAGAGGGGGTCTTATTTATAGATCTCCTTCAAAGCAGCGCCACATCTAATAGCCCGATTGTCTATATTCATCCAGTTATTCATTCACTCCATAAATAAGAAGGCGAAATCTCTAGTCCACCATGCCTTACTCCTGATTCTTCAATTTTCCCCTCTCGTGTTTTCTCCCTGAAATTTATTTTTTTCAAATGAATAGGACCAAAATTGACAACCCATTCTCTTTTTGGGTATCTTTAATGAAATTGATAATAGGTTTCAAAATCATAAAATTGACGAAAATATATTAGGCATTCCAACCAAATGCTCACACATAAGCGTCCGGACACAACATTGCAATGCCTGATTTGTTGGGACCCAGAAGGTTTTTACTGATTACGAAGGAGGAAACAGCATGAAGATCGGAACACGCGCACCAATGTGGAAAACCCCATGCTTGGTAAATGGCAAATGGCAGTATCTTCCCCTAACGGCGTTTGGAGGAACACAGTTTGTGCTCTGTTGCTTACCTGCCTTTACTGAAACCGCTGCATGGTTGCTTGACCAAGAGGTCAACCGGTTTCATGCAGGAGGAATCGTACTCGCGGTCTTAGTACCTGACAGTGCCTTTCTTGAGAATTCCTGGTGTCGCCATCCTCAACACTTTGGCCTTCCATTTCTGACTGATCCTCTCAATCGTTTGGGACGTTCCCTACACCTCTCAGCCTCCTTACCGCCCCATCGATGCGAAACATTATTTTTTGACCATCGCTGCTGCCTACAATTTCGCCTGTTCCATGACCTCAACCTCCGAGGTATCACCACAGTGGCGGAGGTTGCAGAAAGTGATTTCTGTCGGAACTCTGCTCAAGCCAGTCTTGAGTCCAGGCTTCCCTTCGACCAACTTTTGCCACACTGCTCATCATTTGAGGCTCCAACAGGCTGAAACTCCTCCCCCATCAATGGAATTCTGTAGCAACCCTTGAAGGAGAAACTTTATGATGCTTACGCCAGCCTCTGCGTTATCCCCAGTTTCAAAAACCCCATTTCTTTCCATTCACCAATGGCTGTACCTCTTCTTGTGCCTAATGGTGGGAATGTATGCTGGTTTTGGCCAAACAACCTCTCAGTGGACCGATGCCCTTCCAGACATGGTTGTCGGGGGCTTCGCAGGCTTGTTGGTCGGCTTCCTGGCTCTGTGGTTAGAACGACATCTGACGGCATGCCACCGCTCTACCTTGATTGGTGGGAGTCTTGGCCTCATCGTTGCCCTGACGGCGATCGGTTTTGTTGTGATCATGGGAATGGGGACAGGGCTGCTCCAACTGTCTTCTCTTACCCCGTGGATCAGGCTGCCTATCTTTCTTCTCTTTCCCTACCTCGGGCTGATGGTCGGTATTCACATCTCCAACATACTGCTGCCGGCCCCACAAGCGGAACAAGCAAAAGATTCCCCTCCTCGCGCCTCGCTACCCCCATCGAACACCCTTCAAAAATTGCTGGATTCTAGCGCCATAATCGATGGCCGAATACTCCCTCTCTGCACCACAGGTTTTTTGGAAGGTCCTTTCCTGGTTCCCAAAAGTATTCTGCATGAACTCCAAACCTTAGCCGACTCCGCTCACCCATCTAAACGAATTAAGGGGAAGCGTGGCTTGGATATCTTATCCCAACTTCAGCAACTGCCGAATATGGAGGTGGTGATCATCGAGGATTGGGACCCCGACATATCAGCGGTGGACCATCAACTCATCGCCATAGCCAAAAACCGTGAAGCCAAGATCGTGACCAACGATTGGAATTTGGCAAAAGTCGCATCAGTTCAAGGTGTGCTCTCCCTCAACGTCAACGAACTTACCTACCAATTACGCCCTTTAGTTTTGCCTGGCGAAACCATTCGAGTCTTCATTCACAAAGAGGGTCAGGGGCAAGAGCAGGGAATTGCCCATCTCGATGATGGCACGATGGTCGTCGTCGACCACGGTGCCCCTTTAGTCGGTCAAGCGGTTGAGGTGGTAGTGACCCGGTTCATGCAAACCAACACGGGACGGATGATTTTTTCAACTCCCCAGTCCAAAACCTCTCCATTGTTTGTCAATCTCCAACCACTTCTCAGGGATTCAGAGGTGGTTTCGGGATACTCTCGCAGCCTCGTGGAAGATCATAGATGATGATGGATAAGGAAGGACAGATGCCACTACCACCCAAACACGTTTTTATGATGCGACATCAATATTTATTGATCTGGAGGTTTCCACTAACCGAACTGTCAGTCTATCCCGGAGAGGGCTCTTCCCCTCTTCAAGCTAGTGGGGGGCCCATTCGCACTCCTGGGTCCCCTGCTTTCTTTGATGCTGACCTTCGACACGAATCACCTTAAGAAAGGAATCAACCATGTCATTTCAACGTTGTCCTCAATGCCAGAAAAGTACACTTGCACCAACCGGAGCCTTTTGGTGCTGTACGAATTGCGGATCTGCAATTACTTCTCAGGCCCTAACCGCCATAAGGGAATCAGTCAAAACCAGAGGCCATCGGCACACCCACCTCATCCATGAAATTCCCTAATGCTCTATTGAAAGACTAGGTTAGTCTTCAAAGATGCTGAGTTCATTACATCCTGTGAGCCATGGCGAACACGTGGCACCCATACAGAATTACCCAATACCTGGAGACGACCGGCCTCGTCTTTTGCCCATGGCGCCACGAAAGCACTCGTGGAAAACCAACCGATCGGGATCAAAGCCAAGCTTCCATCTTCTGATCGATATCTTGAATGAGAAGCATTCTTTTCCCAGAATGACCTATCTGTTATGCTAGTGACCATGAGTGATTTCCTCACACACTACTTCCCCCGTCAAGAAATACTTTTTGCATTGATACTCCTTTCCATTGGCTGCACAACTCAACTGTATTGGGCTAAATCAGATGCCCAACCAGGTGAATTTGAGGAGGATGTCAGGCAATGCCGCCAATCATTAATTTCCAACCCTGACGAGAAGGGGATTTCCGAAACCCTCTCCCGTGTATTTAAACTTTCTGAAGATGCCGTAGGACAATGCCTAATGGCCAAAGGCTGGTTTTTGGCTGAAAAACCCTAATCCAAATGCCCTCTTCGATTACTCACCAGGCCAGCAAATGGTGCGTATACGCAGGATCGCCCTAAATTATTCATCCAGAAATTGATCAACCGCCGCATGAAGAGTATGTTGAATTTCCTCACAGTCCTTACCGGACAGGATTTTTTCTCCCTGAGAATTGGTCACATAAAAGACATCGGCCACCTGATCTAACCTGGTCCCGATTCTGGCCATATGAATTGACAGACCCAATTGAACCAGCGTTTTGGCGATCACAAAGAGCAACCCTTGCTTGTCATCGGCAAAGACGTCAATCACCGTAAAGGCATCTGAGAGCCCTTGATCAATATGGACCTCCGTGGGATGCCGGCCAGTAGGAAATAGACGACCAAAAGCCATGCGCCGTCGTCGTTCAACCATTTGGTGAACTAATTGTCTTCCCTCCACGACCTCTTGAATTTCCTTCGCCACTTCCTCCAGGCGCCAGGCAGATGGCGGCCCTTCATAGTCTGAATCATGGACCGAAAACACATCCCACACCGTGCCATCCTTTAGTGTCATAATCTGCGCTTCCAATACCTGCAAACCCATGGCGGCTAACACTCCGGCCACTTGCATAAAAATACCTGGTTTGGTCTGTTCACGGGTGATCAGAACATACTCCGAAACTCCTGATGCCTGATTGAATCTGGCTTCTACATGAGTCGGCTTGACAGGTAAAGAACGAATGGCTAGGAGATACGCCGCCATTTGGTCAACCGGTGTCGACTGAACGTACCGGCTGGGAAGTTGTTGAAGTTTGGCGTTCACCCATTCCGACCAGTCAGGTTCAGGAGAATGTCCCTCGCTTCGATCGGCCTTTAAAATCTTAATAAGTTTGTCTCGAGTTTCTGGGGAAATATTCTTACTTCCATCACCGGAATTTGATGAACCTGCATCCCCGGCAAGCTCTGCGTAGGTCAGGGAATACAGTTCCCCTAATAAGGACTCTTTCCATTTCGTCATCACCTCAGGTCCCACCGCTGATATATCTGCAATAGTCAGAATAAACAGTTTTTGAAGCATCCCGACTGTTTTTACCAATCGGGCAAATGTGACAATGGTTTTAGGATCGTTAAGATCTCGACGAAAAGCCGTATGCGACATCTGCAAGTGATGGCGAACCAGGAATGCGAGAGTCTGCCGTTCCTTCTCAGATAAATCCAACCGATCAGCTGTTAAATGGGCAATTTCCTGACCGACTTCACTATGATCCCCAGGACGCCCTTTGCCTAAATCATGCAGCAACAGCGCCAGATGCAAAATGTCTTTATCAGGGATGTTTCGGTATACCTCTCCGATGATCCCTTGATGATTTTGAAGCCGTTCCGCTTCCCTCACTGCGAGCAGACTGTGCTCATCGACCGTGTATTTATGATATTGATTGAACTGCATGAGGCCACGTACTCGAGAGAATGCCGGCACGAGCTTTTCCAGCAGACTAGCCTGATGCATGGCCTCAAGAATTTGAGCTATCCGACCGGGGCTTGACAGAATTTGCCGAAAAAGCCCACTCACCGGCTTGGTATGAAACCCCTCATTGGGTAGGGTTCCCATGTGCTGAGACAATTCATTGAGAATGCGCGAATCAATAGGGACTGCTTGACGATGAGATGTCACAAATAACCTCAGGAGCAACATGGGGCTTTCCATCACCTCGAGGAGTTTATCCGTCTGAATTGTCAGCCGGTTTTCCAGAATACGGAAGTGCCCCTCAATTAATGGGGGAGGCCACCATTGGCGAACCCGGTCCAGCCAGGATTCCTCTCTGGCTTGATCAAGAAACCGCCGCCCACGATCAAACAACCCGGTCGTATGACGGAAATACACTTGCATAAATTGCTCAACGGCCAATAAATGAGGATGATCCACAAATCCCCAAAGTGCAGAAAGCCGAACCTGATCGTCGAAGGTGAGGATATCTTGAGCCCGTCCCGCTTCAAAATGCAAAAAACACCGAACTCGCCAAAGAAATTCCTGTGCTTCCTGCAGAACCTGATAATCCTGAATAGCAATTATTCCCCGATTCGAGAGCTCTTGAATCGTCCCCGCTCCATATCGAGCCAGGCCAACCCATTGCAGCAAATGCAGATCACGAAGCCCCCCCTTACTTTTTTTAATATTCGGTTCCAGCATAAAGACCGTCTCACCAAACTTGGCATACTCCTTCTCACGCTCTTGAATTTTATCCAGCACAAACCGTTGCGCCCGTTTCTTGATGCTCCGACGTTCGAATTTTCTTTGAAACTCCTGAAACACTGAAGCACTGCCGATCAGAAATCTGGATTCCATCAGTGAGGTACAGGCAGCTAGATCGGCCTCTGCAATCGTTAGACATTCGGCGAGGGTACGCACACTATGCCCAACTTGAAACCCAAGATCCCAAAGTCGGTGAAAGACTCCCGCAGACAGTGCCTCAGCGACCTCCCCTTGATTGCCCTGAGTGAGAATCATTACATCGATGTCGGAATAGGGAGCTAACTCCCGACGCCCATACCCCCCCATGGCCACTAAACAACACTGCTGCCATCCAGCTCGCACACCGGCATTGCCTTGCTGAATGACCTCCCGAAACCGCGCGATCAGTAAAGCATCCATGAAATCCGAAAAAGCCTGGGTAATCTCACTGCCGGTCGCTCCTTCAATTAAGCGTTGTCGAAGAACCTCCCGCTGGGACTGGAGAACATCTAGCCCCAGAGAGGCTTCCTTGTGTCCCGTCAAACCGTTAGGTGGCACAGACATCCCTTCACTCATCGATGGCAACTCCCGCCAACACTAAACCTGTCACACATTCAGATTAAGCTCCCGAACAATATCGATTCGTAATCGGCATGCGCCGATCCTTTCCTAAGGCTCTCGAGGTAATTTTAATGCCCACCGGCGCTTGTCGACGCTTGTATTCGCTCCGATCCACCATTCCCATGATAGTTCGCACAACATGAGAATCGTAGCCCATCTTCACAATCCTGCCCATTGACTCATTGTCCTCAACATAGGCTTGCAGAATGGCATCTAACACAGGATAGGGAGGGAGGGTATCCTGATCCGTCTGATCGTGCCTCAACTCAGCAGAAGGAGCACGCACCTGAATTCTTTCAGGGATAATCACTCGATCAAAATCAGAGTCCCAATACTCACTTCGCCATCGAGAAAGCTGATACACCTTCGTTTTGGGAATATCTTTGATCACGGCAAACCCACCAGCCATATCGCCGTACAGCGTGGCATACCCCACACTCATTTCGCTTTTATTTCCTGTAGTCAGGACTAAATACCCGAACTTATTGGAAAGAGCCATCAGCAGTGTTCCTCGGATGCGAGCTTGCAGATTTTCTTCCGTCGTATCAGCCTGAAAACCCTGAAAAGACTTGCCCAGCACCCCAAGCAAAACCTTGAACGCCCTCGTGATCGAAAGGTGCTGCATCTCGATTCCCAATCTTTCTCCTAGCCGACGTGCATCCTCACGACTTTCCTTAGAGGTATAGGGGGATGGCATCATTACACCCATCACATTGGACGCACCTAAGGCATCCCGAGCAATCAATGCCGTCAATGCCGAATCAATCCCTCCGCTGATACCGACAAGAACCCTTGAGAAGGCATTCTTCCTCACATAATCCTGCACTCCTAGCACAAGTGCCCGGTATATCTCCTCTAACTCACCGATTACCGGTGTGAGCCTTCTCACACCTGGAACGCCGGATTTTGGCCACCTCGGCGTCCACCCCGTGCGGATCATCGGAACCCGAACATCTTCGCCATCAACTTTAGATGCGTTTCCAGGCCCCTTCGATTTCCTCTTTCGTGTTACAGGAATCTGCAAATCGGTCAGCAGGAAATCTTCTTTGAAGGCTTTTGCTCGCGCAAGGACCACACCGGTGGAATCCATGACGAGACTATTCCCATCAAAGACCAATTCATCCTGTCCTCCAACCATATTGGTGTAACTGACCATGACATTGTTGGCTTTCGCCCGAATAGCTAACATGCGTTCACGATTTTGGGTTTTTCCGACGTGATAAGGTGAGGCATTAATGTTGAGAACCAGATGAGCGCCCCCATATGCTGCCTGCCAGCTGGTCGGACCATCAGCGAACCATATGTCTTCACAAATATTAATGCCAATTCGCAACGGGCCGAGGCCGTAGACCGGACTGGTTCGTCCCGGTTGAAAATACCGTTCTTCGTCAAACACCCCATAGTTGGGGAGCTTGCATTTGGCATACGATCTTTTCACCTGACCATTGACCAGAACCCATGCTGCATTCAATGGCTTCCTTCGATCCTTCCCGTGATCCCCGAGCCGTTGTTGAGCCGAACGATCAGATTCAATCACGCTTCCCACTACCGCCATAATTCCGGTCGTGACTTTGGTAATACGGTCCCGCATCCGACTAATATCAAATAGAAACTTCGGCATAAGAAGCAGATCTTCTGGAGGATATCCACACACAGCCAACTCTGGAAAGACAACCACATCGGCTTTAGCTTTCCTCGCCTCTCGAATCCATCCGCAAATAGTGCGGGTATTCCCCTCAAGATCCCCAACCACCGCATTCATCTGCACCATCGCTAATCGAATCATCATGATAAAAAAAACGTCCTCTGTCCCATTGGAACCGAGGACGCCATTGTCCTTTGCGCTAACATATATATACGGGAAAACGTCGTTGTCATCCCTCAGGGCATTATACAAGCAATGAAGAATCCGTTCAAAGAATCTCTCCTCAAATTCCTATTTCAAGGATAAATCGTCCTGGAAATGATTATTGAGTCGCCCGTTGAAGTTCCTCCGCGAGAATAATCGCATCGGCAATTTCCCTCATGGATTTTCGAAGATTCATGCTTTGGCGTTGCATAAGACGAAATGCTTCAGGCTCTGACAATCCCCTGGAGGCCATTAAAAACCCTTTAGCACGCTCTACCAATTTTCGCACTTCCAGAGCCTCCTGCATCTCAAACGATTTTTCCATAAGCCGGGTGTGCTCAATGGCGACAGCAGATTGATTCGCAATGGCCTGAAGCGTGGTAACCTCTTCGTCTGAAAACGCATGATAACTGGAAGTATATACATTAATAACCCCAATCGGATTTTCCTTCATGAGCATGGGAATGGACAATAACGAATGCAATCCTTCCTGTTTCGCCAAATCCCGATAAAAATACCCGTCTTCTGCCTTCACATCCGCGACATACACCGGATGCTGATCCTGCACCGCCCGACCGCTCATGCTCTGACCGACCTTCAACGGTGGCTTTCGCCGGTACGCATCACTCAGGCTTTGGGTGGCGGCAATACGAAGTTCCCCCGAAGCCTGGTCGACAAGCATGATCGAGCAAATTTTTGAATTCATCAGCTGAGCCGTCATGGTGACAATTAATTGAAGGACATCCTCTATCAATCGATTAGAAGCCACCGTTTCCGAGACTTGGGAAAGGATTTCAAGTCGACGCGCTTTTTGCCGCATATCATCATACAATCTGGCATTGGCAATGGCGCCGCCGACCTGATTGGCAATGGTCAGTAGGAGCGCTAGCGTTTCCTCAGCATACCGCTTTGACCGCTTATGCTGAACATTAATGACACCGACCATTTTCCCCTTGCTCGTAATGGGGACTGACACAAACGCCTGATACCGGTCTTCCGGCAGACGATGAAAAAACTTAAATCTGGCGTCATCACTTGCATTGCGAGGAATTACCACGGGAATTTTTTCTCGTGCCACCCACCCGGTAATGCCTTCTCCCAAACCGATGGATATGCGCCCGATAAGACGGGGATGCGGATTTTTCGATGCACGCAATATAAGCTCGTCTGTTGTTTCAGAAATCAAATACAACAAGCAGGCATCCCCCTTCGTCACTTCCACAACCACTTCCACGATTTGCTTCAATACCGTTTCCAGCTCCAATGTACTACTAATAGATTCGCTGATTCGGTGAAGAATCTGCACCTCACGGGTCCGTTCCCGAACAAGGTGCTTAAGGTCTTCTATCGTCGAAGGACGGGTTGCAGCCATGTTATTTTTTCTTGGATAGATGTGGACGGCTCACGGCCTGAGGAAGAAGATCCAATCCTTTCCCACGAGAGGACTGACTGGCAGTAAACCATTGGCGAATACGTTGTCGAACCAGGGGAACGACCTTGACCTTCCCGATTGTGGTAGGTAAAACGCAATTGATTTGACCATTTACGACCTTTTTGTCGTGTTGAATGGCCCCCCAGAGCTCCATAAACGTCATGGAAGGCATGACAATGGGCAACCCAACATCCTGAATCAAGTCGCGTTGCCGCTCAACCAGCTCCTTCGTACACAACCCTAAAAAATGTGCCATTGTGGCCTCCTGCACCATGCCAATTCCTACCGCCTCTCCATGAATCCATGTTCGATAACGGCCCCAGGTTTCCAGTGCGTGGCCTACGGTGTGGCCATAATTCAAAATTCGCCTGCGTCCCGATTCCCGTTCATCTCCACCCACAACTTCAGCTTTAATTTCACAACACCGCCGAATCACTGTTGGGATGACATCCTCTGCTTGTTCCCGTAAGTCTTCAACGTGTTGTTCTAAATATTCAAAAAATTTCAGATCCGCAATCATGCCGTACTTAATCACCTCGGCTAACCCTGCTACCCATTCACGTTTTGGAAGAGATTGCAATGCCTGCGGGTCAACAACAACGACACGTGGCTGGTAAAACGCTCCGATCAAATTTTTCCCTATTGGATGGTTGACCCCTGTTTTCCCACCCACGCTTGAATCTACTTGAGCCACCAATGTCGTCGGCACTTGGACAAATGAAACTCCGCGCAGATAAACGGAGGCCGCAAACCCCGCCACATCGCCCACGACCCCTCCCCCTAAGGCTAACACCACTTCCTGCCGTTCAAGTCGTTGGGTGACCAGTTCATCCAGTATTTTTGACAACCAATACATGGATTTGGCTTTTTCTCCATCAGGTATCACCACAAGAAATGGAGAAAATCCACACCGCTTTAGGGAACGGAAAACTACCCGTCCGTAAATTTCATTGACAACTGGATTGGTCACAATAGCAACTCGCCCTGCCAATCCTACATCCTGAAGCACACGACCTATTTGAGGCAGAATATGCGGTTGAATAAGGACTTGATAACTCCGATCTCCCAAAGAAACCGGAACGTGATTCGAACTTTCAGAGGTCTTCATCTAGCGGAAGTCACCACAAAGCAGTTGTATTCCAAGAAACGATAGAAACCTGCCACGAGTGGAGCTCAGGGCAGGAGGATCAAAACGTGCGGACATATTCTTGATACGCTTCAAAATTTCTTTTCATTTCATCCAAGGTATCTCCACCAAATTTTTCAATCAGGGCATTGGCCATTTCATAGGCAATCACCGCTTCGCCCACGACGCCGGCAGCTGGAACAGTACAAATATCTGAACGCTCTACCGTGGCCTCAAACGGTTCTTTAGTTTCGATGTCCACACTGTCTTTGGGGGTATAGAGAGTCGCAATGGGTTTCATGGCCACTCGCAGAACGATCGGTTGCCCATTCGTAATACCGCCTTCCAACCCACCGGCATTGTTCGATTTTCTAATAAATTGCCCTGTGGCTTTGTCGAAATAAATGTCATCATGCACTTCAGATCCAAAACGGCGGGCCGACTCAAATCCCATGCCAATCTCTACCCCCTTCATCGCTTGAATACTCATGGCAGCAAATGCCAAGCGAGCACTTAGGCGCCGATCCCATTGAGCATAGGTCCCCAGCCCGATTGGGACGTTCGTGACCACAACCTCAAAAATTCCGCCTAAGGAATCCCCTTTATGCTTAGCTGCCCGAATCTGTTCAACCATTTTTTTTGCCGTCTCAGGGTCATGACATCGCACCTCAGATTGTTCTGCATGTTCATACGCTATCAACGGATCCTTCGGACTGGGAGCTGCGACCCCTCCAATGTTCATTGTGTAACTGACCACCCGCATATCAAACTCAGCCAGCAACGATTTCGCCACACCACCAATGGCAACCCTAATTGCTGTTTCCCTGGCACTGGCCTTTTCTAGCACATTGCGGATATCGCTGTGACCATATTTGATAGCTCCAACCAAATCTGCATGTCCCGGCCGTGGACGAGTCACCACTCGTTCAGTGGAAGGGGGACCAGGTTCGGACGCCATGATGTCCTTCCAGTTTTCCCAATCTTTATTCCAAATCAAGAGTCCTAGTGGATTTCCCAAAGTTTTCCCTTTTCGAACTCCACAAATAAACTCAATCCGGTCTTTTTCAATTCGCATCCGACCGCCACGCCCATATCCGCCCTGGCGGCGAATCAAATCCGCATTAATCCCTTCGGCCGTGACCGGCAATCCAGACGGAACCCCTTCGACCACAGCCATTAGACCTCTTCCATGAGATTCTCCCGCATTTAAATATCGCAACATGGCATTCCTTTTTGGCTCATGCCGGTAGCATGTTCCCTCTTAAGATTTTCCCATCCTGAATGACTATGACAGTCGATCCAAGTCTGTAGCTGCAGCCTTGGGATACGGATAATGATCAATCACCAAGTCCCATTGCGGAACGAGTCAAAGAACTCTCCACCGGACTGCCGGGGTACAGATTATGAAGGTTTTTTCAGCCTTTCTCAACCAGAATATTCATAATGATTATTGGATGGTGGGAAAGGAAAGAATGAAGGTTCTTGGCGAGGAAGCGCCATTCAATGAGGCGCCCGAGGAGAGGTACTCAAGGAGCACCTCTTTCTCACTGATGGTCTTAATCGTCCATCCTGAGCGATCGAGTTGAGATCCCGTTTGCACCAGAACTCGCTTCGATGGAGAGACTTGAATGATCGCCTGGTGCCCATCTCGGCCATGAATCACGCCAAGCAGTCTCCAATGCGGATTATCCAGCAAGGGAACTTTTTTCGAGTCCTTATCCGGTGGTGTCGTAACTTTAGGATTTGCTAGACGCGGCTGAGGTATCCGCTTGAAAGGGTCTCGACGACCCCCGTCATTTCGGCGGGAATTGTCCTCAACCAGACTGGATCTAATTAACCTGTTGTGGGAAGCAGTCGATGACGAGGTGCTTTCCGCAGCCACCACACCCATCTCCCCCCCCAAATTTAGCACACCCCAAACACAGACCGAGTAGCACACGAACCCTCTCAGATAGGCAGACATTGTGGTGACCCGGCTTCGAATGTCTATGCCTCCAGAATATCGCAATCCCGCCTGAGATTGATCGGTTTGCTTATGTTTTAAGCAGCTGCTGAACATGTTCAATCCCTAGGGGAGTTAACCCGTGCATCACCAGATTTGTGCTGACGAGAGGTGAATGTTCGTTGTCTGGCTTTCCGGCCAGAGTAATGGAAGGGATTTGTTCAACCCATGCAAGCTGCCGCAAATCATCCAAAAATTGAACGGTCCCTTGGAAATTCCCTTCTACTCTGAGGACAATGGGTATCGAAAATTCAGAATGCTGAAGCTGGGTTAAAGGAGGTTCAGGTTTCCATACCCGAACGGTCAAATTCCTTCGCTTTGCAATTTCGATGACATCCCTTCGAAAGATTTTTGATTCTATATTTTCAGGAAATTGTTGAACTCGAGCGGCTAAATTATCACGCAAGCTGTTGACTTCCTGCTCTATGATTTTTAGTGATTCTGTTTTTTGAGTAAGCCCTCGACTCTCCTGGTCTAGGCGAGAAACTTCCTCTTGCAATTGCTTAATCGAGTCATTCATTGTATCCCACATCAGGAAGTGAATACCCAACAGACAGACGAGCATCACTCCAAACAGGAAACTGAATCGACAACAAAGGGATAATGACTTCCACTCTACCATCATGTGGTCACCTGTTGATCCCATACAAAACGAATCATAAATGAAAAGACATCTGATTCTCCTCCCGGGTCATCAAGAATCTCCACTACAGGTAAACTCACAATAATTCCATCATTCTCCAACCCCTCCATAAATTTACCAATATCTTCTAGTGCCAATGATTGTCCCCGCAATTCCACCACCCGTGATTCAAGTTGTACTCGCTCCAACCAGATATCAAGCTTTTCAACATTTCGACTGACTCCATCGAGCATTTTGACCGGCCAAGCCTTTTCTCTCTCCTGATCATTGAGCTGCTTGATGGAGGTCATAAAGAGGACTTTTTGTTCATGAAAACCCTGCAATTTCTCGAAGCTTTTCTTTAAGTGAGCCAGATCCTGTATTTTGACTATCTTTTCCTGGACCAATGCATCAACCTGTTCTTGCAAAGATTGCGTCCACCACCAACTCGCCACACCAAAACCCATGAATACCACTATCCCCACTAGCCAACAAAACAGCCTCGAATACTCATGTGTATTAACTGGCCGCTGAAGTGAACGAGCTAAATTAATTTCAATCATGAGGAATTGCCCCACGCAATGCCGCTCCAACCGCAACACCAAATATCGGCAAAGCTTTCTGAAAGCGAGAATCCTGTTGCATCTCCTGAGGAACGTTGATTCTTTTAAACGGGTTAACCCTGGTGACAGAGAGGCCCAATGAATCAGCGAGCCTCGATTGAAGTCCCTCCAGCATCGAATAGCCCCCAGACAGGAACACGCCCTGCACCTTTCCCGTGCCAGTTCCTTCTGTAGCATGCTTGATAGTTTCAGCGATCTGCTTAATCGTTTCGTTGTAAAATTGTTCAAGGAGTAGAGTTTCCGAGGCGCCTAACTTAAAGCCATCATCCGCCGATGCCAAAGCCGGTTGCACCCCGTCAAGCAAGTCTCCATACCACTCGACCTCGTAGGATACTTGATGCGTATGCACCAGACTCCCTTCTTCCATCATCACCGAAAGAATGCCGGTTGGCCCGAGATGAATAATCATCCACGTTCCTTCATGGCCATAGTTGTAGGCAACCACATTCACCAGTGAAAAGGCATCCACGTCGACAAAACGCACGTGCATCCCTTGTCCTTCAAATTGTCGCATTTGCCCCTCTATAAATTCTTTTTTTGCTACAACGAGAACAGCTTGAACTTTTTCGTTGTCCAGGGCATCAGATTCTTTGTGTTGATACACGTCCCATACCGCACCTAGAGCATCAAGAGGAATATACCGGTCAAGCTCCAAAGCTAGGTGTTCTCGAAGATCCTTTTCCGACATATAGGGAAGCGCCAGTCTCTTTAACAAGACGTGAGGACTCGAAACCGTAATTCCCACCGCACGGGTAAAAGGTGATAACTGGGTTCGAAGAAATCGGACCAGATTTGGGTCATTCTCCAGATCAGTTTGAGAATTTTGATTACGTGTAAAGGGAAGCGATTCAAGCACAAAACCCTTTAGGATAGGGGATGTATGGCCAGGCTGTAGAGTCACCGCCTTCAACAATCGAGACCCCACATCCACGCCTGTTACATTCTGACTTTTCCACGAAAATCCTCTGACCCTCCCTACAATGCCTTCCCAAACTGTGTTCATCTTTTTTCAGTCCAACAATAATCGGCAAAGGGCCCTTGACCTCAATTGGGTTTTATCGGGATTCTTCCCATAAGTGCCATCCCCCAATATGATGTCATGCTTTTACCTAGATTTGTTGATGGTTTTACCTGGAGGCACTCACAACATCTGAGCAAGACGCCGCGAGTCGCATTCCCCCTATATTAGGGATGGCTCAATGATTCAAGACTGCTTAATGAGGGGTCAGAATCTTTGTTTCAGAAAAAAGACTACGGAAAAAATAGCAATTAAATACAAAAAATTCTGAAATTGTAGAATCTGATTCTGTCGAAAAGTCTACTCAAGGAAGAAGGGAAACTACCCTGGTGTAGCCTCTTTTGAAATTTCTCGATGGTGAATCGTGACGTCATAACCTAATGTCTTCAAAGTATCTTTCATGCATAGGACGATCGCCACCGAACGATGTCGTCCGCCCGTACACCCGAAAGCAACCGTAACATAACTTCGTTGTTCCCTTTCGAACAATGGCAACAAAAAAGTAAATAATTCCTTCAAGTGCTCGAGAAAGACCTTAGCTTCCCTTGTGTCTAAGACAAAGCGTTGAATATCGGCATGTTCCCCCGTTAATGGCTGAAGGTCGGGCACAAAATGAGGATTGCGAAGGAATCGAACATCAAAAACCATGTCCACATCGAAGGGCACCCCGAATTTATAGCCAAAACTCATGAGACTAATTTTTAGGGCTTGTCCCTCACCCCGCTCTCGATAATGTTTAATTATCCAGGCTTTAAGGTCGTGGACAGAAAATTCTGACGTATCCAGCACGCGATGGGCTCTAGCCCTGAGGCTTTGTAGCCGTTCACGCTCTAATTGTATGCCCTCAATTATGGGCCGATGCGGGAGTAATGGATGTGGACGCCGTGATTCAGAAAAACGCCTGACTAATATATCATCCTGTGCCTCTAAAAAGAGCAATTCAACTTGACAGCCATCACTCTGCAAGGCCTCAAGATTGCTTAACAAATCTTCAAAAAAAGCCCGCTCACGAATATCAATCCCCAAGGCCACCTTTTTCACATCTTTGTCTGGTTGGATACACAATTCAGTGAATTTTTGAAATAAGGCTGGCGGAAGATTATCTACACAGAAAAAGCCTAAATCTTCCAAACACTTCAAAGCTTGGGTCTTGCCAGATCCCGATGTCCCCGTCACCATCATCAATTGAAGAGGCAACGGATCGTGTTTCAAAGACGATTCAGGTATTTCCTGCGGCATCATGACGCCTTTACAATCATCGGGCATGAACCTACTCATTGACCATCCAGGTTAGCAGGAACCGGAAACTCAATGAGAACAATTATCTGAAATATTCACATTTGGGGCTAAGACCTGAAGCCCGCTGCATACAACTATGTGGGAATTCGCTTGCGTTGGCTAGCAGAAGCAATATGTAATTCAGCTCGATATTTCGCTACAGTTCGACGAGCAATCAAGATATTTTTATGACGGAGTCTGGAGACGATCTCCTGATCTTTCAACGGGTTGGCTGCATCTTCTTGTGCCACCATCTCCCGAATCATCTCACGAACAGTGACAGAGGACATATCCTCTCCACGGTTGTCAGCCCGTTGAATCCCTGCATTAAAAAAGAATTTCAGTTCAAGAATGCCCTGAGGGCAATGCAAATATTTATTGGTCGTCACCCGGCTTATTGTGGACTCGTGCATACCCACATCTTCGGCCACCTGCTTCAAGACCAATGGCCGAAGATACTGAACCCCTTTTTCTAAAAACGCTTCTTGAAACTTCACCAGGCTTTTGACGACTTTCACAATAGTTTTGTTGCGTTGATCAATGCTCCGAATAATCCACTGTGCGCCTTTCAATTTTTCCTCAAGATAGTTTTTCGTGTTCCCAGCATCTTCCCCTGAATGGGAAAGGAGTCTCCGATAATATGGACTGATTCTCAATCGAGGGAGCCCATCATCATTCAACAGCACGACCCACTCCCCTTCATACTTGACGACGTAGACATCCGGAATAATAATCGAATTACTATCCGAAAAATAAGGGCGTCCTGGCTTCGGCTCTAAACTCTCTATCACCCGGACAGCTTCATAGACTTCATCCAGAGTCACGTTCAATGTTTTGGCCACGGACTGATATCGTTTTTTCTGAAGATCAACTAAATGATCTTTCAGAATAGTCGCCACCACATTCATCGGTACCGCAGTATGCAGATGAGAGGTGAAATCAGTCTCATCATGTTGTAGATGATCTAGTTGGATCAATAGACATTCTGCTAAATCCCGTGCCGCCACTCCTGGTGGATCAAATTGCTGAATCTGGCGGAGTACCTCTTCAACATGTTCAACAGAGCATTTAGCGTCTTCAGCTAATTCGGGAAGAGGCACGCGCATATACCCGTCTTCATCCAAATTGCCAATGATCATTCTGCCAATATCCCGGTCTTCCCCTGCGAGAGATGAGAGACGGAGCTGCCAATCTAGATGCTCTTCAAGAGAAGTCGGTTTGGTAAGCGTTTGCTCATATGAAGGAAATTCTTCATCTCCCGAGTAAGCTTCATCCCGCTGAGCGGGCCGCCAGTCATTCCCTAAAATATTGTCCCACTCTTCGGAGGACAATGGTTCACCTTCCTTGACGGTTGGTTGAATTTCGGCGCCATCACCGGAAGCTTCGCTTTCGCCATCAGACTCTTTCGCCGGCTCCGAGTGCTCCTCTCCCACCGAAGCTTCTTCATCCAGGGATTCCAATGCCAAATCTTCTAAGAGGGGATTTTCCACTAAGTGTTGAGCCAGAACCTGCTGAAGCTCTAAACGAGAGAGTTGCAACAGCTTAATCGCTTGTTGCAGTTGGGGGGTCATCACCAACTTTTGAGATAACCGAAGGTCTAACCGAAGATCCATTGCAGAAACCCACTTCCTCGTTATTGGAACATTTTGAAACGCTCGCCCAGATAGACAGCCCTGGCTTTTGGACTATTTACAATGACATCAGGTGGACCACTTTCTAAAATGGTTCCTTCGCTTATTATATAGGCTCGGTCGGTAATGGAAAGCGTGTCCTGGACATTGTGGTCTGTAATCAGAATGCCGATATTTTTCTTTTTTAAATTGGTCAAAATATCTTGGATATCTCCCACCGCAATTGGATCAATCCCGGCAAACGGCTCATCTAGGAGTAAAAATTTTGGGTTTGTAGCTAGGGCCCTGGTAATCTCCAATCGTCGACGTTCTCCTCCCGAGAGGGTAAAGGAACCATGCGTACGAAGCCGAGTCAGATCCAATTCCTCTAACAATTCATCTAATCTGGTTTTTCGGGTAGAGGTGGAAAGATCTAATGTCTCCAAGACAGCTAACACATTGTCCTCAACAGAAAGCCGTCGAAAAATTGAAGCTTCTTGGGGCAAGTAACCAATTCCCTGCCTCGCTCGCTTGTACATGGGCAGGGCAGTTATTTCATGGTTGTTGAGAAATATTTCCCCATGATCTGGTTGACAGAGCCCTACGACCATATCAAAAATTGTAGTCTTACCAGCACCATTGGGTCCAAGAAGGCCAACAACTTCTCCTCCCAACAATTCCAAACTGACGCCTCTAACGACTTGACGACCCTTAAAACTCTTTTTTAAATCTTTGGCCGAAATTTTGTGAAGAGACTTCGCCACTGCTTCAGACATTGGAGTTCCTTGATTCAATCGTGCAGCTACTGATCATAGCGAATCCTGGTGCTCAACTTGATGATCGACTACCAGGCATCCTATCTGTTCGATTACACCTTGAATACTTTTTGTGAGCACATTGAAATACTTTGAACGACCCAGTAAATCTAATTTGACACTCCTGCAATTTTTAATTTTGCTCGGATTCTTCAATAATTACTTGGGTTCCACCTTCCACCACGCTACGGTTTTCTTTTAAAAACATGGTCATCTTTGGACCACTAATCCTAGTCCCTGCTTGCCAGGCTACCGGAGATCCCGTCAAAATAACCTTTTCCTCTGCTTTGTAATACAAAGCATATTGACTAGTAGCCCGACTTTCCCCTTTTTCGATTCTAACCTTACCCTTCGCTTCAATATAACTAATTTCTTTTCCCGATTCTGATTTGGCTCCTGAAGGTGTGGACGAAGGGAGATCTGAGCCTGACTTTTCTTTAAAATACACAATCATTACATCAGAATGTACTACCAGTTCACCTTGAACCATTTTGACCGACCCCTTAAAAATAGCTTGGTTTTTTTCGCTACTGGCTGTCATTGTATTGGAAGTAATGACCGTAGAGGTTTTCGGCCCTTCTGCTTTTGCTACGATGGGACCAAGAACCAAAATTAGCCAGAATATCAACCACCCAAGTGAGATCGGCGACGAAACTCTTATGGCGACACCACCTCAGCACGAACATTCTTGAGCAAATGGAATTCATTTTTATCCACGTCTCCCTCTAATCCTGTTCCAGTAATGATTAACCCATCTCCCTTGATGGTGACTTGATCCGTGGTGTAAATCTGCCGTGATTGTTCGTTCCAGGTCAGTTTATCTGAAAATACTTGAAAACCAGACTCAAATGTAATTACGGTTTTCTCGTTTTTGCTCACTAGTTCAAAATCATTATTGGAAGTATTCATGACACCTTCTTCAGAGGTGATTCGCAATTGTTCTTTCTGAAATGCACTATCGAAAAGCCGCACAAGAACCGTCTCCAGCTTAGCTACATGCTCTTTTTCAAACACCTTCGCCTGATTCGCATTTACAATCCATTTTGTGGATCCGGATTGAGTTTGGCGGTAGGTAAACCCATGAATCCAAGCATCCGCGCCCTGCTGTTCCTCTAAAGTTACAGAAGTGGTTTCCTGGCTTCGCGTTTGCATGTGATTTATCACACGATATCCAATAAATCCTGCCATACCTAAAACAAGCAAAGTTAAAATGGCCCTCGTACCATAAAATTGCATTAATACTTGCTTGGTCGAAAGACCACCCTTAGGGTAAAAAACCCATAAAAAAGAATAGCACAGGGTCCAGGCCAAGTAAATAAAAGACCTTAACCCTGTGAAGTATCGAAAGCGGAGAGAAGAAACTATGTTGAAGAAACGGAAGCAGTGAAAAATTAAATTTTAAAAGGCGTAGTCCTGTTCATTCCTAACTGGACGGAGAAGAAGCAACCACTTTCTCGGGTTCATTCCCTTTTTCGACCAATTCAATAGCTACCAGTTTTGCAGCATCACCTGGTCGTTGGCGAGTTTTAATGATCCTTGTATACCCACCGTTTCGTTCAGGAAAGCGCTTGGCAACATCATCAAAAAGTTTTTGAACAGTTTGCTTGGTCCGTAACACACGCAAGGCCCCACGCCTGGCTTGAAGAGTTCCCTGCTTCCCAAGCGTAATCAACCTATCAGTGATACCACGTAGCTCTTTCGCTTTGGCCTCCGTGGTTTCAATTCGCTCATGTTCCATGAGCGATGTCACCATATTCCTGAATAATGCCAACCGATGCTTGCTATTTCGTCCTAATTGTCTTCCGCGTTTTCGATGACGCACAATACACGTCCTTTGAAAAAAGTTAGGTATGGGATTCTGTTACTTCGCTCACTTTGGTTCCTAAGGCCAACCCCATTTCTGCTAGGACCTCTTTAATTTCATTTAAGGATTTTTTACCAAAGTTTTTGGTCTTCAACATTTCATTTTCGCTTTTTTGTACTAAATCACCTATAGATTTAATATTAGCATTTTTCAGGCAATTTGCAGCGCGAACCGAAAGCTCCAATTCATTCACACTTCGAAATAGATGTTGATTGATCAACAACTTGCTCTCATCTCCGCCTTCTTCTGGAGCCGGCTCACCCCTCTCCTCAGAGGGGAGGCAAATATCCAAATGGTCGCGAAGAATTCCTGCTGCTGAAGTGACAGCTTCCTGTGGAGATATGCTTCCGTCCGTCCAGACTTCAAGAATCAGTTTATCGTAATCCGTAATCCGACCAACTCGAGCACTTTCTACGCTGAAATTCACCCGTTTAATGGGAGAGAAAACAGAGTCTACCGGAATGACACCAATTGGCAACCCCTCTTCTTTATTTCGTTCTGCGGGGACATACCCACGTCCTGGCTTCACAATAAGTTCAATATCTAACATCCCATCTTTATCTAAAGTAGCAATATGAAAATCCGGATTCAAGATCACCACGTCCGGGTCTACGGAAAAATCTGCGGCGAACACCTCGCCGGGGCCCTTCTTTTTCAAACGGATGGCCTTAGCCTTATCAGAATGTAAACGCAACCGCAATGCTTTAATGTTCAAAATGAGAATAGTGACATCCTCAGTCACCCCTGGTATGGTCGAAAACTCATGATACACTCCTTCAATTTTTACGGAGGTGACAGCCGCCCCAGGAAGCGAAGAGAGTAAAACCCGCCTGAGGGAATTCCCCATTGTAGTTCCAAAACCTCGTTCAAATGGCTCAGCCGTAAACCTGCCATAAGTAGGTGAAGCAGTGTCCTTTTCCAATTCCAGCTTCGTTGGTATTTGGAAATCCTTCATGCTATTTATCATAAGGATCGCGTCTCCCTTTCTTGGTCCCAAGGCCATGTAAGTGATCAATTCGCAACATCCGCTCTATCTCCGGCATTACAATTACCGTGAGTACAGCTCCACTACAATTTGTTCATTGACCAATACATCAATGTCCTGCTTAGTGGGAATGGCTTGGACGGTACCCTTTAAGATATTTCGCTCCATCTCTAACCAATTGGGCACTCCTCGGCCACTAGTAATTTCTAAAGCGGCTTGGACCGGTACAAGCTGACGACTCTTTTCCTTGATTTCGATAATATCCCCAATGTTCACAGTCACCGAAGCAATTGTGACCTTTCTGCCATTCAACATCACATGACCGTGATTGACCAACTGTCTGGCTTGGCCACGTGATGAGGCAAATCCTAGTCGATAGACAACGTTATCAAGTCTGCGTTCAAGCAGGCTCAACAAATGCTCGCCTGTTATTCCCTTCCGGCGAACCGCTCGGTGGTAGGTATTGAGGAATTGCCGTTCCTGCATACCATACACGCGTCGAAGCTTTTGTTTTTCCCTTAGCTGAGTACCGTATTCCGTCGCACGCCCTCGGCGCGACTGCCCATGCTGCCCAGGTGGATAACTTCTGCGCTCAATGGCGCATTTCTCCGTCATACACCTGGTCCCTTTCAAAAACAGCTTTACTCCTTCACGCCGACATAACCGACAAACCGGACCAGTATACTTGGCCATGGACTTTCTCCCCCTATCTCCAGTTCACGAGAAAACGATAATTTAAAAAGATCCCTCGAAAAAATTAGACTCGTCTTCGTTTTGGAGGCCGACACCCATTATGGGGAATCGGTGTCACATCACGAATAAGATTGACCCGCAAGCCAGCTGATTGAAGTGCCCTTACTGCGGCTTCACGTCCAGATCCAGGGCCATTGACATAGACATCCACTTGTCGTAAGCCAAACTCCATGGCCTTTTTGGCAGCGACTTCACCGGCACGCGTAGCAGCAAAAGGGGTACTCTTCCTGGATCCCTTAAATCCCTGGCTACCTGCACTAGCCCAGGTTACAGCCCCACCGGTCATGTCCGTGATCGTTACAATAGTATTATTGAAAGAGGCCATGATATGCACGATCCCAACTTGTAAAACTTTTCTTTCCTTCTTTTTTCCCTTTTTAACACTCATGAGAGTTCCCTTTCAGCAGCTTATTTCCTGACTTTTCCGCCGATCGCTCCACGTCGACCTTTTCTCGTTCGTGAGTTTGTTTTCGTCCTTTGGCCTCTCACAGGTAAACCCTTCCGATGTCGTAACCCTCGATAAGTGCCAATATCCATCAAACGCTTGATACTCATCGTGATCTCTTTTCTTAGGTCACCCTCTACGTCGTAATCCTTATCAATTGTCTCACGCAATCGGACAACCTCATCTTCATGGAGATCCTTCACCCTTGTTTCAGGAGCCACTCCTGTCTTTCGTAATATATCTCGCGAACTGGCCGGACCAATCCCAAAAATATAAGTTAATCCAACGTCAATCCGTTTTCCTACCGGCAACTCTACGCCTGCGATTCGAGCCATTGCTTACTTTCCTCTCTTCTTTGGGGATTAAGGTAATCAATCCCTACCGAACATCAACGCATCTTAGCCTTGCCGCTGCTTGTGTTTGGGGTTTGTACAGAGCACCCTTACAACCCCTTTGCGGCGAATGACCTTACATTTAACACAAATAGGTTTTACTGATGATTTGACTTTCACGATAACAACCTCTATTTAAACCGATAGGTAATCCGTCCACGAGTCAGGTCATATGGAGATAGTTCCACTGTCACCTTATCTCCTGGCAAAATTCTTATAAAATGCATTCGCATCTTCCCGGAAATATGAGCTAAAATCTTATGCCCGTTTTCCAACTGAACCCGAAACATCGCATTCGGCAAAGTTTCCGTAACCGACCCTTGAACTTCAATAATGTCTTCTTTCCCCATGAGGAAATTTACTTGGCCTCCAACCTAGGACCATCCTGTTAAAATGCGAGGTGGACCATTCGCTTCGATTGTGATGGTGTGCTCAAAGTGAGCCGAGAGTGAACTATCGCAAGTCACTGCCGTCCATCCGTCTTTAAGCACTCTTACTGCAGATCCTCCTAGGTTTACCATGGGTTCTATGGCCAGAGCCATCCCAGTCTTTAGACGCGGGCCCTGCCCTGGTCTCCCATAATTTGGAACTTGCGGTTCTTCGTGCAACTGACGCCCAATACCATGGCCAACAAAATCACGGACAACGGAATACCCATGCCTTTCTACATGCGTTTGAATTGCAAATGAAATGTCAGAAAGGCGATTACCCACAACAGCCTGCTCAATTCCTTTACGTAAAGCTTCTCGAGTGACTGCAATTAAAGATTGCGTATTCTCTGGCACCTCCCCAACTGCAACCGTCACCGCTCCATCTCCATAAAACCCATCCACAATGGCACCTACATCCAACCCGATGATGTCCCCGTCCTTTAATTCACGCTTTGAGGGTATTCCATGCACGACCTGTTCATTAATGGATGCACAGAGGCTACTGGGATAGTTCCTATACCCTTTAAATGCAGGAATTCCTCCCATATCAAGAATACATTCCTCTGTAAGTTTATCCAATTCCAGTGTCGTGATACCGGGCTTTACTTCTTGAACCAGCAATTGATGACATTGAGTAACAATTTTACCGGCACGAGCAATGAGTTCAATTTCTTCAGCCGTTTTTATGATGATCATTCTATCCGGGTTGTGTTAGGAGAGCTACCAATCGCTCCCGAACTGCAGAAACTACCCCTGATCCATCCAATTCAGAAAGAATTCCCCTGTCCTTATAATATTGGATTAAGGGCTCAGTTTGTTTTTGATATACCACCAATCTGGATTGAATGGTTTCCGGCTTATCATCATTTCGCTGTGTAAGGGGTATTTCACACACATTGCACACCCCCTCTTTTTTGGGTGGGATGGATCTAAGATGATATACGGCCTTACAGTTGGGACAACTTCGTCTCCCGCTAATTCGGTCGATTATATCCGCTTGGGGAAGGGAAAAATACACCACCCGATCAATGGCCTCCCCATTCTTTTCTAAAAACGACGACAATTTATTGGCTTGAGCCACCGTCCGCGGAAATCCATCTAACAGAAAACCATTTCGACATTCAGGAGAGCCTAATTTTTCTTCAACTAACCCAATCACAACATCATCAGGAACTAATTCACCACGTTCCATAAAAAGCTTTGCTTCAGTTCCAAGTTTAGTTCGCCGTTCAACGCTCTCTCTCAGCAAATCTCCTGTGGAAAGTTTTTGAATGGAGAACTTCTTGGCGATAAAATCTGCCTGGGTTCCCTTTCCAACTCCAGGAGGGCCTAGAAAAATAACCCTCATTCCATTACCCACTTCTACCCTTTAAGGAACCTTTTCCAAGAAACCCTTCATAATTCCGCATGAGCATATGATTTTCAATTTGTTGTGCGGTATCCAACCCCACCCCTATGACAATCAAAAGAGAGGTACCTCCAAAATAAAAAGGCATATTTAGTCGGTAAATTAATAATTCCGGAATAACGCACACGATAGCTAAATAAATAGCTCCAGCAAATGTAATTCTGGTTAATACCTTATAAATAAAGTCTGCGGTCTTTTGCCCGGGTCGTATCCCTGGGATAAATCCACCATATTTCTTCATGTTGTCAGCCATATCGACAGGATTTAGGACTACAGCTGTATAGAAGAAACAGAAAAAAATAATCATTCCAACATATAACATTGTATACAGTAAGGACCCTGGCGCTAACTGGGACCCGATGCTTTGTACCCACGGAACTTGTATAAAACTGGCTATCGTGGCTGGAAACGCAATAATTGAGGAGGCAAAAATGGGCGGAATAACACCAGCCGTATTTATTTTCAAAGGAATATGGGTGTTTTGTCCACCGTATACCCGTCTCCCAACTATTCGTTTGGCATATTGCACCGCAATTTTTCTTCGCCCGCTTTCCAAAAAAACAATAGCCCCCATTACTGCCAGCATAACGACACCAAGAACCAATAGTAAAAGGAGACTGATTTGTCCAACCTGGTATAGATCAAATGTTTGAACCACTGCACTTGGAAGGCTGGCAACTATCCCTGAAAAAATTATAAGAGAAATACCATTTCCAACGCCCCGTTCAGTTATTTGCTCTCCTAACCACATAAGGAAGGCTGTTCCAGCTACCAAAGTAATCACTGTCATCAATCGAAAAGACCAACCAGGATCAAGAACGAATGCTCCATCATTCATTCCTTCCAAGCCGAGAGCAATACCAAATCCTTGAATTAAGGCAATCAGGATAGTTCCATACCTGGTGTATTGAATGATGGTTTTTCTTCCTCGTTCTCCTTCCTTTGCTAATTTGGAAAGATGCGGAACAACAACCGTAAGAAGTTGTAATATAATCGAAGCGCTGATATAGGGCATAATGCCCAATGCGAAAATCGTGAGCCTCGATAAAGCCCCTCCCGAAAAAATATCAAGGAAGCCCATGAGGGCCCCACCCCTTTCGGTGAGAAACTTGAAAAGCTCTTCATTATTGATTCCGGGCGTGGGAACATGAGCCCCAATCCGATAAACTGCAAGCATAGACAAGGTAAATATTACCCGGCTACGCAACTCCGGAATTTTGAAGATATTTTGAAGGCTCGTGATTAGCCGCTCAAGCACGGCCGATCACCTTTACTTGCCCGCCGGCACTCTCAATTTTTTGTCTGGCCGTATCACTAAACTTATGTGCTTCAACAACAATCGCGCGATCAATTTCCCCATCGCCAAGTATTTTAACCTGTGGATTTCGCCCTTTAGTTAACCCAATTTCATTGAAAACTGTTGGGTTAAAATTCATGGTTTTTTCGTGAGAAACAAGGTCTTTAAGATTTATTACCGCATATTCTACCCGGAAAATATTTGTAAACCCACGCTTGGGCAATCTGCGGGCAAGTGGCATTTGTCCACCTTCAAAACCGGCTTGATTAGCCCGTCCAGAACGGGCTAATAACCCTTTATGGCCTTTTCCGGCCGTCTTACCTAACCCTGACCCAGGCCCACGGCCAAGGCGTTTTTTCTTGGTTTTTGAACCTGGAGACGGATGTAAATCGTGTAGTTTCATGAAACAGCAACCTCAATAAGATGCCTGACCTTATAAATTAATCCACGTACCTGTTTTGTATCAGGACGACTGACAGTCTGTCCGATTTTCCTAAGTCCGAGCCCCAATAAAACCAAACGCATCTTATCTGGATGGCCTATTGTGCTTCGCTTTAATGTGATTGAGAGATTGGTTGGTGTCACCATGATTTCCAGGGTTCCCCACTGATTATTTGAATATCTATTAATCTTCCATTCCGACGGCAGTTCGCCGCATTTCTCGTACCTCATAGGGATCACGCAACTGGCTCAAGCCTTCAATAGTTGCCCTCACCGCATTAAACGGATTACCACGACCTAGGGTTTTCGCAACGATATTCTGTGCACCAGCCACCTCCAATAGGGAACGGACGGCTCCTCCGGCGATGATACCCGTACCCTGTTTGGCCGGTTTTAGGACAATGTGCTCTCCACCAAAATACCCATGCACCTCATGGGGGATAGTATTAGATTTGAGAGGAATCCTGATAAGATTTTTTTTTGCATGTGCCACGGCCTTAGCTATGGCAGATGGAACTTCGGTCGCTTTTCCTTTTCCTACACCAACCCAACCATCGCCATCGCCCACAACCACCAGGGCGGAAAAGGAAAACCGTTTTCCCCCTTTCACCACTTTGGCCACACGGTTAATTACCACCGGCTTATCTTTTAGATTGAGCTCTTCAACATTAACCCTCACAGAAGTGAATCCTTCCCTTTAGCTAAATTTGAGGCAGGAGCCAGATTAGAATTTCAACCCACCTGCACGAGCGGCATCAGCCAATGCCTTTACCCGGCCATGATACAATCTGCCACCGCGATCAAAAACCACTAGTTCAATAGGTATAGCCTTTGCCCGTTCCGCAATTGCCTGTCCCACCATCTTCGCTGCCTCAACATTCCCACCAGATCTTAATTTATCTTTTAATCCAGGGTCACAGGATGATGCCGAAACCAAGGTACGACCATCTGCATCATCAATAATTTGAGCATAAATATGAGAATTACTTCTAAAAACACTTAATCGTGGACGAGAAGATAATCCTACAATGCGCAACCGCACCCGCCGACTCCGCTTATCCAATCTTTTTTGTTTTTCCAGTATATTCACAAGTTCAACCTACTTTTTTCCGGCTTTGCCAGCTTTTTTACGAAGGACTTCACCAACATATTTTATACCTTTTTGCTTATACACATCCGGAACTTTCATACTTCTGATTTGAGCTGCCACAAGACTGACCATTCGTTTATCAATTCCCTTAAGGGAAATTGATGTTTGCTTGTCAACAGAGGCCTCTACTCCTTTTGGCAATTTTATTGACACCGGATGAGCATACCCGACAGAAAAGCTTAATTCATTCCCTTGAATTTGCGCTCTGTATCCAACACCCATCACTTCAAGGTTTTCCTTGAAACCATCCTTGACCCCCTTTAACTGATTAGCGAGTTCTGCCCTGGTCAGTCCATGTAGCGCCTTTAGTTTTGCTGAATCATCGTTTCTTGACAACGAAACTTCTTCCTTTTCTACACTAGCTTCTATCCCTGGGCTCAGATCCCACTGGAGTTGGCCAAGCGGACCCTTTACAAAAACGTTCCGGTCGATGACCTGCACTTCGACACCTTTGGGAATTGATATCGGCTTTCGTCCAATCCTCGACATGTTTAACCTATTAAGTAAGAATTCAAGTAAATAAGGTATCCAGCATCACCACACATGACATAAAACTTCACCGCCGACTTGAGACCTCCGACATTGTTCATCAGTCAATAAACCTCGGTCAGTAGTCAGAATTGCCATACCCAATCCCCGCATCACCCGTGGAAGGTCTTCCTTCCCGGCATATACTCTACAACCAGGCTTACTGATCCTTTTTATACCAGTTATAAATGATTTTTTTTGGCGACCAGGAGAATATCGAAGGGAAACTTCAATAACTGGGTGCCCATTGGTACCCGTAGCCGCTTTGTAGTCACGAATGAATCCCTCTTCCTTAAAAATTCGGAGGATATCTTTTTTCACACGAGAAGATGGGATTTTAACCAGATCGTGGCCTCGGCGTCCCGCATTTTGGATTCGCACGAATAAATCTGCGAGAGGATCAGTCATCGACATGCTAAAAACCTCATATTTAATTATTTGCCAATTTACTAACCAAAACTGCTTACCACCAATACGCTACCAACTGGATTTGGTTACGCCAGGAATATCACCACGCAAACTTAGAAAACGAAAACATATCCGACACATAAGGAAGCGACGCAAAAATCCTCTCACCCGCCCACAAAGGGGACAACGATTATAGTGGCGACATGTGAATTTAGGCTTTCGCTTAGCCTTATTTTTTAGTGCTAACCTTGACACGTTCGCTCCTTTCCCTCCTTAGGGTTTCCTAAAAGGCATTCCCAAGTGGGCCAATAAAGATTTGGCTTCATCATTCCGTTGAGCGGTGGTAACAAACGTAATATCCATCCCATGGATTGATGCAACATCATCATATTTTATTTCAGGAAACGCCAGCTGTTCTTTTAAGCCGAGCGTATAGTTCCCTCGTCCATCGAAAGCTTTTGAGGAGATCCCACGAAAATCACGGATTCTTGGCAAAGCAACAGATACCAACCGGTCTAAAAACTCATGCATCCTTGCGCCCCTTAAGGTGACCTTCGCTCCTATTGGAATTCCTTCACGCAATTTAAATCCCGCGATGGCTTTTTTTGACCTAGTCAACACAGGCTTTTGTCCGGTTATTTGCTCAAGCTCGGCTGCGGCACTTTCCAATAATTTTACATTTTGAACCGCTTCCCCCATACCAATATTTAAGACAATTCTTTCCACTCGAGGTACCTGCATTGGATTTTTATACCCAAATTCTTTCATCATGGCAGGGATAACTTTTTCATGGTACATCGCCTTTAACCGTGGAACATAATCCTTCGGTTTAACTGCGGTTGAACCCACCGGTTTTTCTTTTGCCTTGACTGCTTCTTTGGCTACAGATTTTGATTTCATCAGCTTTTATCCAGAACTTCAGTTTGAGCTTTTTGATAAACACGGACTTTCCGTCCATCCTCAAAAGTTTTCATTTTAATTCTTGAAGGTTTTTTAACAGATTCACAAAATGCCATGACATTGGAAATGGACATAAAGCCCTCTCGTTCAAGGATTCCCCCTTGCTTATTTTTAGCGTTTGGCTTTGTATGCCGCTTTATAATATTGAGCTTTTCAACTGTGACTCTGGCATCTTTTGTTTGAACCTGGAGAACTTTCCCCGTCTTACCACGCTCCCTGCCAGCGATCACCATCACCGTATCGCCCTTTTTAATTCTAAATTTTTCAGCCATACAATCTACCCTAAATAACTTCTGGAGCCAGAGATATAATTTTCATATACTTTTTCTTCCTTAATTCTCTTGCAACGGGCCCAAAGATACGAGTCCCAACAGGATCACCCTGAGCATTCACTAAAACACACGCATTCCGGTCAAATTTAATATGGGAACCATCTTCCCTTCGGCGGCCTTTTTTAGTACGAACGATAACGGCCTTCATGACGTCACCTTTTTTAACCGATGCCTTTGGGATTGCCTCTTTTACGGCCACAACAATGATATCCCCTAAGGATCCATATCGACGCTTCGTTCCCCCAAGGACATGAAAACACATTACATTTTTTGCACCTGAATTATCGGCCACATCAAGATAAGTATAATTTTGTATCATCAGGTATCTCTAATTCTTTTTAACAGAAGAAATATTTAAAACACATAATCCTGGAAACTACGAGGCCACGCGTTTATTTAAAACCTCAGAAACTCGCCAGTGCTTGGTCTTACTTAAAGGTCGCGCATAGACGATATGAACCTGATCTCCTATCTGGCATTGATTCACTTCATCATGAGCCTTCAACCTTGTTTTCCTTCTCAACACTTTTCCATACAAAGAATGCCGTTCTATGCGAACAACTTCAACCACGACGGTTTTTTGCATTTTATTACTAACTACTTTTCCCGTAAGTGATCGAGGCAGAGCCCTGGTCTGTGTCATAATTAAATAACTTTCCTTCAAAGTCCTGGTTAACTAATTAGCCTTTTGGCGAAGAACAGTTTTAACCCTGGCGATATCTTTTCTTGTCTCACGTATTCTCATAGGATTTTCCATTCGTCCCAATGCCAATTGACTTCTAAAATGAAACAACTCCTGTTTCAACTTATTTATTTTCTCAAACAATTCACTTTTTTCTAAATTTTTCAATTCGTCCATTTCCATATCCAATACCTACAAAACGGGTATTTCCCCACGAATAACAAATTTTGTGGCCACCGGTAATTTATGCCCTGCCAAACGCAAGGCCTCTTCCGCAACGGTTTGCGAAACATCATCCATTTCAAACAAAATTCTTCCTGATTTTACCGGAGCAACCCAATATTCAGGGTTTCCCTTTCCTTTTCCCATTCGAACTTCGGCTGGCTTCTTGGTAATAGGCTTATCGGGGAATATTCTGGTCCAAATTCGCCCACCCCTTTTGACGTGTCTGGTCATCGCGATACGAGCAGCCTCGATTTGTCTGGCCGTTATCCTTCCGGGCTCCATGGCTTTCAGGCCGAAAACTCCATACGCGATTTCCCCCCCACGGTAGGCCTTTCCACGCATACGGCCCTTTTGGACCTTTCTGAATTTAACCCTTTTCGGAGCTAACATCTTTCAAATACTCCAATCACTTAGATCATTACCATCTTTTATAGAAAACCCAATGAAGGCTCTGACTTTTCCAAAGAAGGAATTTGAGCATCTCCTTTAAATATCCACGCCTTAACTCCAATTTGGCCCATGGCCGTTTTGGCTTCCGCAAATCCATATTCAACATCCGCCCTGAGAGTATGAAGGGGCACTCGACCCTCTCGATACCACTCAGTTCTGGCGATTTCATGTCCTCCCAGCCGACCTGCGCAATACACCTTAATCCCCAAAGCACCAAGTCTCAAAGCAGAAGCAACGCTTCGCTTCAACGCACGACGAAAAGAGACCCGCTTCTCCAATTGGGTGGCAATATTCTCCGCAACTAGCTGAGCATCCAATTCTGGCTTCTTAATTTCCTTCACGGTAACGAAAACTTCATTGCCATATTCTTTTTCAAGAGTGGCTTTCAATTTATCAACCTCAGCACCCTTTCTACCTATGATAATCCCGGGACGGGCAGTGTGTATGATTAATTTAAGTTGGTTACCAGATCGTTCTATTTCCACGCTGGATATGCCAGCATGATACAATCGCTTTTTAACAACGTCCCTAATCGACAAATCCTGGTGAAGCAATTTTGCAAAATCTTTTTTTGCATACCATCTCGAATGCCATGTTCTGGTATAGCCCAGTCTAAAACCATACGGGTGCGTCTTTTGACCCATCTATTCTTTCTCCCCCCTTGACTCCCAAGTTTTGAAAAATAGGCTCTTAACCAGCCGGACTCACAACAATGGTTATATGACTCGTTCTTTTATGAATAGGGTTAGCCCTTCCCATTGATCGAGGGCGAAAGCGCTTGTATGTGGGACCACCGTCTACAAACGCCCTAGCGATTCTAAGATTTTCAGGATCACCCAAATCTTTCTGACCTGCGTTAGAAATTGCTGAAAAGAGTAATTGCTCAACCACTCTAGCTGCTGACCTTGGTGTATACTTCAATACGGCTAATGCTTCAGCCGCATTTCTCCCCCTAACCATATCAACAATCAACCTTGCTTTACGTGGGGCCAATCTTACGTGTCGAAGAATTGCTTTAGCTTCCGCCATATTTGCTCTACCTTGCTCAAATACCTTTGACTTATTAGAACCGATTTTTTTTACTTTAACGCAACGGCCTTTTCACTCCTTGCATGACCATGCCCTTTAAAGAATCTGGTTGGAGCGAATTCACCTAATTTATGACCCACCATATTGTCCGTAACAAAAACCGGGATAAATTTTTTCCCGTTATGAACCGCAAAAGTCAAACCGATCATATCTGGAATAATAGTCGACCGCCTGGACCAGGTTTTTATAACCTTAGATTCTTTTCCCTCCCTGGCTTTATCAACTTTTTTTGCAATATGGTCATCAACAAATGGCCCTTTATGAACTGACCTTGGCATCGATTCCCCCTTAAATTAACGGGACTTTTTCTTTCTACCTGCAATTATAAAACGCGAACTTTGATTTCTGGGCTTCCGTGTTTTAAACCCCTTTGTAGGCTGACCCCATGGTGATACAGGATGCGGATTCCCCTGACCGGATTTACCTTCACCACCCCCATGAGGATGGTCGACCGGATTCATAACAACTCCCCGTTGATGTGGCTTACGCCCCAACCATCGAGACCTACCAGCTTTCCCAATGGTGACGTTATTATGATCAGCATTCCCGACCTGCCCGATCGTGGCCATACAGGTTCCAAGAATTTTTCTCATTTCACCAGACGTTAACCGAATCTGAACATACCCCTCGTCTCGGCCCATGACCTGAGCCGAGGCCCCAGCACTTCTGACTAATTGAGCCCCCTTACCAGGCTTTAACTCCACATTGTGAACCACTATACCAAGGGGCATTTCCATAAGGGGCAAAGCATTTCCCACCCTCACGTCTACCCCTGCACCAGCTTGAACGGAATCCCCGACCTTTAAGCCCAACGGAGCCAAGATATAGCGCTTTTCTCCATCCGTATAATGCAAAAGTGCAATTCGGGCCGATCGATTAGGGTCGTATTCAATCCCCGAAACTTTGCCGACGATATTAAGTTTATCCCTTTTAAAATCAATCTTCCTGTAGAGGCGCTTATGGCCACCGCCTTTAAATCGGGAAGTAATCCTCCCAGAATTATTCCTCCCACCAGACTTGGATTTATAGCTGGTAAGGGCTTTTTCCGGTCTTTTACGCGATAACCCTTCACCGGTGACAGCTGACATTCCCCTTCTGCCTGGTGACGTTGGATTATATTCTTTTATTGGCATAAGCTAGCTCTCTTTATTCCAGAATTTGAAGAAAATTAAAATCAACTAAGCACTTTCATACAATTCTATTTTTTCCCCATCTTTTAATGTAATAAATGCTTTCCGCCAATCAGATCTCTTTCCGGTAAAACGACCTTGCCGCTTTTTTTTCCCTCTAACATTCATAACATTCACCGCAGCCACCTTAACGCTAAACACTTTCTCCACAGCTCTGCGAATATCAATCCGGGTCGCCTGACGATGCACGGAGAACGCAACACCATTCTTTATCTCGCGTATTGAGGTAATTTTTTCTGTTAACAAAGGTCTTATTAAAACATCATGTGGATTCACGTTACACCCAAATTTCTTGAATTCGTTCAAGCTCTGCTTTGGTTACAACCAATTTTTCACACCAAAGCACATCATATACATTAAGATCCTTACCATGAAGAATTTTTAGGTTCTTTACATTTTTACCGACACGAATTATTTCATCCAATCCTTCCTGAATGACTAAAAGAACCTTCCCACTCGCCCCGACATTGGATAAGGCTTTAACCAATGCTCGAGTTTTCAATTCAGGAAGTACCAAGTCGTCCAACACCACCAATCCATCTCCAGCTTTAGCTGCCAGAACCCCTCTTAAGGCTGCTCTATACATTTTCTTTGGCAGGGTGGATGAATAGGATCTAGGCTTCGGCCCGAAAACCGTACCCCCGCCCCTCCAAATCGGTGAACGACTCGATCCTGATCTTGCCCGCCCCGTATGCTTTTGCTTCCATGGCTTTTTTCCACCTCCGCTCACTTCTCCACGACCTAGCGTAGACGCTGTACCCTGCCTGGCACTGGCCCGCTGCATAACAACAGCCCGGTGGACCAATGATGGATTAACCGACGAACTAAAGACACCATCAGTCAAATCAACTTTATCTACAGGCCGAGAGTCTTGGCCGAATACTGGAAAAGTATCAATAGATTGCATCAGGTGACCTTTCTTACGATGACGACCCCCCCAACCGGACCAGGGACAGAGCCTGTCACTAAGAGGATGTTTTCCTCGGCCTTTATTCCGAAGACCGTCAAACCTCTTACAGTGATTTGCTTATTACCCATGTGACCGGGGAGTTTTTTATTCTTTAACACTCTTGAAGGAAAAGAGCTCGACCCGATTGACCCAGGGGCCCGATGAAACATCGATCCATGTGAGGCTGGACCTCCGGCATAATTATGCCGCTTCATAACACCCTGAAAACCCTTTCCTTTAGAAACCCCCTGAACATTGATTGATTCACCCTCGGAAAATAAATTTACGTCAACCTGGGCACCCACTTGCGCTTCACCAACCGATTTAAACTCTTTTAAATGGCGCCAAATCTTATTTCCAGCTTTTTTCAAGTGACCTAACTGAGGCTTCGTCTGTTTTCCTTCCGGCACTTCATCGAACCCAATCTGCACGGCATCATAACCATCTGTGCCCTTCTTCTTAACCTGAACAATTCCGCAGGGGCCAGCTTCAATGACGGTCACAGGAATAAGGCGTCTTTCCTTATCAAAAACCTGAATCATACCTAATTTTTTACCTATCAACCCTTTAACCATAATAAAAAAATTACCTAAATTAAGTTGACTGTAATTAAGTGAAGCCTTGATCGGAAACCTATAACTTAATCTCTACATCCACCCCGGCCGCTAAGTTAAGTTTCATCAGGGCGTCCATAGTCTCGGGAGTTGGCTCCATAATGTCCAGCAATCGCTTATGAGTACGAATTTCAAACTGCTCCCGTGATTTTTTGTCTACGTGCGTCGATCTCTGGACCGTCCATTTCTCAATTCGCGTAGGCAGAGGCACAGGACCAGCAATGCGCGCCCCACTCCGACGAACGGTGTCCACAATCTCACGAAGAGATTGATCCAACACCCTATAATCAAAACCTTTTAATCGAATTCGTATTCTGCGGTCTCGATCCACAAAAACCTACCCTTTCCACTTCACCAGTATTTTTTCTTACGCGACGATTTCCGTGACCACCCCGGCTCCAACCGTTCGGCCCCCTTCTCGCACTGCAAATCGCACCCCTTGCTCCATTGCAATCGGGGAGATCAACTCCCCTTCAAACGACACATTATCCCCCGGCATCACCATCTCCACCCCCGGGTTTAATTGCACCACGCCCGTGACATCCGTCGTCCGGAAGTAAAACTGCGGTCTATAGCCATTAAAAAACGGCGTATGCCGCCCGCCCTCTTCCTTCGTCAAAATATACACTTCCGCCTTGAATTTCGTATGCGGCGTTATACTCTTCGGCTTGGCTAACACCATGCCCCGCTCCACATCCTCTTTCTTCGTGCCCCGCAACAGCGCCCCAATATTGTCACCCGCCTGCCCCTCATCCAACACCTTCCGGAACATTTCCACACCCGTGACAATCGTCGTCTGCGTCGGCTTCAGCCCTACAATCTCAATTTCATCGCCCACCTTGACTACGCCGCGCTCCACCCGGCCCGTCACCACCGTCCCCCGCCCGCTGATCGTAAAGACATCTTCAATCGGCATCAAAAACGGCTTCTCAATGGCTCGCTGCGGAGTCGGGATGTAACTATCGATCGCCTCCAATAACCGCATAATCGACGGCACGCCCACCTCACTCTGATCCCCTTCAATGGCCTTGATCGCTGACCCGATGACCACCGGCACATCATCGCCCGGAAAACCATACTTCGTGAGCAACTCCCGCACCTCCAACTCCACCAACTCCAGCAATTCCTTGTCTTCCACCTTATCCGCTTTATTCAAAAAGACCACGATAAACGGGACCCCCACCTGCCGGGCCAACAAAATATGCTCCCGCGTTTGCGGCATCGGCCCATCGGCGGCACTGACCACCAAAATCGCACCGTCCATTTGCGCCGCCCCCGTAATCATGTTCTTCACATAATCCGCATGCCCCGGGCAGTCGACGTGCGCATAATGTCGATTGTCCGTCTCATATTCCACATGGGAGATCGCAATGGTGAGAATTTTGGTCGGATCCCGTCGCCCCTGACTCTCACTCGCCTTGGCGACTTCATCATAGGGAACAAACTTCGCCTTCCCCGTATCACCCATCACTTTCGTCAAGGCCGACGTCAGGGTCGTCTTCCCATGGTCAACGTGCCCGATCGTCCCCACATTGACATGCGGCTTCTTCCGCTCAAATTTCGCCTTCGCCATGCCCTACCTCCTCTTAAAATCCTTGTCTTACCGAATTGAAAAATATAACAGAGGGAAACTATTCCCCTTGATTCTTTTTTATAATTTGCTGAGCCATGAGCTTTGGCACCACCTCATAAGACTCAAATTCCATGCTATAAGTAGCACGCCCCTGGGTCTTTGATCGCAAATCCGTAGAGTATCCAAACATTTCACTCAACGGGACCGCAGCATCAACAACCTGAGAAGCTCCCCTTGCTCGCATACCGTGAATTTTCCCACGCCGGCTATTCAAATCCCCGATCACATCACCCATAAAATCCTGGGGAACAAGCACTTCAACCTTCATTACCGGCTCCAACAAAACCAAATCAGCTTTTTGACAGGCACTTACTAGCGCCATAGACCCTGCAATCTTAAAAGCCATCTCACTCGAGTCCACTTCATGGAAAGAACCGTCAAACAAAGTGACCCGAAGATCACGCAATGGGTACCCAGCAAGAATCCCGCTCTCCATTCGCTCTCGAACCCCTTTTTCCACGGGCGCAATATATTCCCTGGGAACCGCCCCCCCAACTATCTTATTTACAAACTCTAAACCCACCCCAGACTCAGCCGGCTCCACCCTTAGCCATACATGGCCGTACTGACCTCGACCACCCGTCTGCTTGACGTATTTTCCCTCAGCTTCGGCCTTCCCTTTGATAGTTTCACGATAGGCGACCTGAGGTTTCCCCACATTCGCTTGCACTTTAAATTCACGAAGAAGACGATCAACAATGATTTCAAGATGCAATTCACCCATACCTGAAATAATCGTCTGCCCGGTTTCCTCATCTGATTTGACCTGAAAGGAAGGATCCTCCTGAGCAAGTTTTTCCAAAGAATATCCCAACTTATCCATATCCTGCTTGGTCTTTGGCTCAACAGCCAAAGAAATAACAGGCTCAGGGAACTTTATAACTTCCAGCAAAATTTGATGCTTTTCATCACAAAGAGTGTCACCCGTTCGAGTATCCTTGAGACCCACAGCTGCCGCAATATCACCAGCAGAGACCTCATCGATCTCTTCTCGTTTATTAGCATGCATTTTCAATAAACGACCTATACGCTCCTTTTTCCCCTTTGCGACGTTATACACATAGGATCCAGCGGACAATTTCCCTGAATACACCCTAAAATATGTCAATTGACCTGAAAAAGGATCGGACATTATCTTAAAAGCCAACGCAGCGAATGGTTCACTATCTTCTGGCTTTCTGGTTATCTCTCCTTCGGAATGAGGATCAACACCAACAACGGGAGGAAGGTCAACTGGAGAAGGAAGATAATCAACCACTCCATCAAGCAACGGCTGGACACCTTTGTTTTTAAATGCCGATCCGCAAAAAACCGGGTTGATTTTCAATCCTATAGTACCCGCCCGTATTGCCCGCTTTACCTCATCTACAGCCAGAACTTCCCCAGCCAAATACCGCTCCATCACCACTTCGTCAAACTCAACAACAGAATCCAACAATTTCTCGCGATATTCTTTTGCCAACTCCAAATAGTCTTCGGGAATTTCCTGGACCGAATAAGCCGCCCCAAGAGTCTCATCATCAAAAACCAACGCTTTCATAATCAGAAGGTCAATTACCCCTCGCAAACCATCCTCTTTTCCAAATGGCAATTGCACGGGAATCGGTTTCGCCCCCAGTCGGTCGATTAAAGACTTAACGCTTGCAAAAAAGTCAGCGCCCAGTCGATCCATTTTATTCATAAATACAATTCGAGGAACTTGATACTTATCCGCTTGCCGCCACACCGTCTCCGATTGGGGCTCCACCCCCTGAACCGAATCAAAGACAGCTATAGCTCCATCAAGCACTCGAAGGGACCGCTCTACTTCAATAGTGAAATCCACATGACCCGGAGTATCAATAATATTAATCCGATGATCCTTCCAGAAACAGGTTGTGGCGGCGGAAGTTATCGTGATCCCTCGCTCCCGCTCCTGCTCCATCCAATCCATCGTCGCGGCCCCCTCATGGACTTCGCCAATTTTATGGGAAACCCCCGTATAGAATAGGACACGCTCGGTAGTCGTAGTCTTTCCGGCATCAATATGGGCCATAATGCCAATATTCCGAGTTCGACTTAAAATAAAATCCGTGGACACAAATTCCTCACACAAAAATGCCGTCAAGGGCAACGATCATTCTCGATAAACAGAGAAAAACAACTCCATCTAGAAAATGACTTGATCCCCGCAGCACTAATATTCAAAAAAAACTACCACCGATAATGAGCGAAAGCCCTATTAGCCTCAGCCATTCGGTGCGTTTCATCCCGCTTCTTTACCGCCGAACCGTTATTATTAGCAGCATCCATAAGTTCCGCCGCTAATTTCTCCCTCATACTCTTCCCGCTTCGGGCCAACGCACTTTGCTTAATCCACCTCAACGCCAAAGCCACCTGGCGCACAGGACGAATTTCCACAGGCACCTGATAAGACGCTCCGCCAACCCTTCTTGACTTTACCTCAACCATTGGCTTGACGTTTCCCAATGCAGCATGGAAGACCTTAAGCGGCTCCTCACCCGTCTTATCCCTGACAATATCAAATGCCCCGTAACAGACCCTTTCAGCCGTACTTTTCTTGCCGTCCTGTAGAAGAATATTTAAAAACCTACCAACAACCTGATCCTTGTACCTGGCATCATGGACAACCTTTTGACGAAGAACGAGTGGCCTACGTGGCATTTTTTCACCTAAAGAATAAACGAATTTTAAATTAAAAAAGCGAAGGTTAAAGCGCGGGACCTACTACTTGGGGCGCTTTGCACCATACTTTGATCGCCCCTGCTTCCTGTTAGCAACCCCAACGGCATCCAATGCCCCACGAATCATATGATATCTGACACCAGGAAGGTCCTTCACCCTACCGCCACGAACCAATACAATAGAATGCTCCTGCAGATTATGACCCATACCTGGTATATACGCGGTTACCTCAAGCCCCGTCGTCAATCGGACCCTTGCTACCTTTCTCAATGCAGAGTTTGGCTTCTTAGGAGTCGTAGTATACACCCTAAGACAGACCCCTCTTCGCTGAGGGCACCGATTTAAAGCCGAACTCTTACTTTTTGCTTTAATCGCCTTACGTCCGACACGCACCAACTGGTTTACTGTAGGCATATAATTTCCATTTACAATTTCTTTTCATTAAATTACAAAATTCATTCAGGCGAACCGGGTGATCTTATAGATTCATTTTCATTATGTCAAGATGCTGCTCCTCTTAAGCGCAGCATTTTAAATTATTTTTCAATTGAAGAATGAACTTTATTTAAACTTGACTGATCATCGGAAGAAAGTACCACATCTTCCTCTGTCCGCTTTGGCACAAAGGTTTCCCGATACTCCCCCCATCCTGTCCCAGCCGGGATCAACCTGCCGACGATCACATTCTCTTTCAATCCACGTAAATCATCCGTACGTCCATTAATAGCAGCCTCCGTAAGAACTCGGGTCGTCTCTTGGAAGGAAGCTCCAGAGATAAAGCTGTCAGTACTCAGAGAGGCCTTTGTGATTCCTAATAAGACAGGCTTCCCTAGCGCTGGCTGCCCACCCTCTGAAATGACCCTCTCATTCTCATCATCAAAAACAGCCTTATTGACCTGAGTACCAGGCAAGAACGAGCTATCGCCAGCATCTTCGATTCTCACCTTTTTCAGCATTTGGCGGGTGATAACCTCAATGTGCTTATCGTTAATCACAACTCCCTGCAGACGGTAAACCTCTTGCACTTCATCAACCAAATATTTCTGCAACTCCCGCGGCCCCAAGACGCTCAAAATATCATGCGGATTCGCGGACCCATCCATTAATGGCTCACCAGCCCTTACCCAATCACCTTCATGAACATTTACGTGCCGGCCACGCGGGATAAAATATTCCTTTACATCACCGATCTTGTTATCCACGACAACCTTACGTAACCCTTTCACAAAACCACCAAAAGACACTTCTCCATCAATTTCTGTGACAACCGCATGTTCCTTTGGCTTTCTCGCCTCAAACAATTCTGCTACCCGAGGCAAGCCTCCCGTAATATCCTTTGTCTTTGTGGTTTCTCTAGGTATTTTTGCCAGCACATCTCCAGGATATACAGTCGATCCTTTTTCCACAAAAATATGAGCTCCTACTGGCAGGAGATATCGTGCGGGAGATCCAGAGGAAAGCTTTGCGGTTTTCCCCGATTCGTCCTTAACGGACAACCGCGGACGCAAATTGGTCCCCGCCTGCTCAATGACCACCCTGCGGGATAAACCAGTCACTTCATCCACCTCTTCTTTCATGGTGACTCCTTCGGCAATATCACCAAAAGCCACCTTCCCCCCTACTTCAGTCAAGATGGTGAGTGAATACGGATCCCACTCCACAAACTTCTGTCCTACTTCGACCCTTCCTCCATCCGGGACTTTTATTTTTCCTCCATACACCACCGGATATTTTTCTCGCTCACGGCCAGTCTCATCAATTACCGCAACTTTCCCATTGCGTACCATTACAACCCAATCCCCTTGTCGGGTCTTTACGGCCATATTGGGATTATAAAAATCCGCATTTTTCTTTGCGTCAAAACTTAAGAATTTAATCGTTCCATCATGCTTGGATGCCAGAACCGTTTGCTCCACAACCTTACTGGCCGTGCCTCCAATATGGAATGTCCGCATGGTCAACTGGGTCCCTGGCTCACCGATAGACTGCGCCGCAATGACCCCAACAGGCTCCCCCTTTTCTACAAGGCGGCCGCGTGCTAAATCTCTGCCGTAGCATTTGGCACATACCCCCCATCTAGATTGGCATGTGAGAACTGAACGAATTTTCACGTGGTCGATTCCCGCCTCAACAATTGTCTTACAAAGCTCTTCCTCTAATTCCTCATGAGCTTTAACAATGACTTCCTGCGTGACAGGATCAAGCACATCCTCTGCTGTTAACCGCCCAAGAATGCGTTCATCCAGGGGTTGAATGACTTCTCCACCCTCGACTAACGCAGAAACAATAATCCCGTCCGTTGTGAAACAATCAGGCTCACTGATAATCACATCCTGGGCCGCATCTACAAGGCGCCTCGTGAGATATCCTGAATTTGCCGTCTTGAGTGCTGTATCAGCCAACCCCTTCCTTGCTCCATGAGTCGAGATAAAATACTGTAAAACCGTGAGACCCTCACGGAAATTAGCAGTAATTGGAGTTTCAATAATTTCTCCTGAAGGCTTAGCCATGAGACCGCGCATTCCTCCCAATTGCCGAATCTGCTGCGAACTCCCCCTTGCCCCTGAATCCGCCATCATAAAGATAGGATTGAGACCTTCTGCTGCGCCGCGCCCGCCTCCCTCTTTTATTTCCTTCATCATTTCAATGGCAACTTCTTCGCCAACATGGGCCCAAATATCGATAACCTTGTTGTATCGCTCCCCATTAGTAATCAAGCCTTCACTGTATTGTTCCTGAACTTGGGAAACATCCCCTTTGGCGCGCTCGATCAATTCCTTTTTTCGAGACGGAATATGCATGTTATCGATACAAATGGAAACGCCGGCTTTGGTTGCATAGGAGAACCCTAAATCTTTTAATTGATCAAGCATGACGACTACTTCATGCAGACCGGCCTGACGATACACACGATCAATCAGTTTCGTCAGTTCCTTTTTCGTCATAAGCTGATTCACGTGCGAAAAAGGCATGCTTCCTGGCAAAACCTCAGAAAGAATCACTCGTCCGACCGTCGTATCAATCATATCTCCATCAATGCGTACTTTTATCCTCGCCTGCTCTTCCACTTCCTGAGAATCATAGGCAATTCGAACCTCATCTGTAGAGGAAAAGATCTTTCCCTCCCCACGAGCACCGTCACGATCCTTGGTCAACCAATAACATCCTAAAACCATATCCTGAGATGGGATAGATAGGGGTCGGCCATTAGCCGGCGAAAGAACATTATTGGCCGCCATCATTAATACTCGAGCCTCAATTTGGGCTTCCACTGAAAGCGGAACATGCACAGCCATTTGATCCCCATCAAAGTCAGCATTAAACGCCGCACAGACTAAGGGATGGAGACGAATAGCCTTCCCTTCTACCAATATAGGATCAAAAGCCTGAATGCCCAGACGATGAAGAGTTGGAGCACGATTCAACATAACTGGATGCTCTCGAATCACTTCATCAAGAACATCCCAGACTTCTGGGCGCTCCTTCTCAACCAAACGCTTAGCGCTTTTGATTGTCGTTGCTGCTCCACGCTCTTCCAGTTTATGAAAGATAAACGGCTTAAATAATTCCAAAGCCATTTTCTTGGGTAATCCACATTGGTTAAGCCGTAATTCTGGACCGACCACAATCACCGACCGCCCAGAGTAATCGACCCGTTTTCCGAGGAGATTCTGCCTAAATCGTCCCTGCTTTCCTTTTAGCATATCGCTCAAAGACTTGAGAGGACGCTTATTGGCGCCACGAATGACCCGTCCACGACGCCCATTATCAAACAACGCATCGACCGCCTCCTGCAGCATTCGCATTTCATTGCGGATAATGACACCGGGAGCCTTCAATTCCACCAATCGCTTGAGACGGTTATTGCGATTAATCACTCGACGATAAAGATCATTAAGGTCCGAAGTAGCGAACCGTCCGCCATCCAAAGGCACCAGTGGGCGGAGCTCAGGTGGCAACACTGGAATGGCATCCATAATCATCCACTCTGGATTATTTCCTGATTTATGGAACGCCTCAATGACCTTCAATCGCTTCGTAAGTTTTTTCCCCACCGCCGCGGACGTCGTACTCTTAATCTTGACATGCCGTTCATCCCACAAAGCATTAATATCTACTTTGCGCAATAATTCGCGAATAGCTTCGGCACCAATTCCCACTTTAAAAGAATTGGCCCCATACTCCTCGACGCATTCACGATATCTTTCCTCGGTCAAGAGCTCTCTTTCTTTCAAATTCGTATTGCCGGTATCCAAGACCACATACGCCTCAAAGTACAGGATCTTCTCCAACTGCTTTAAACTCATATCCAAAAGAATGCCAATCCGGCTGGGCACACCCTTGAGAAACCAGATGTGAGCAACAGGAGCTGCCAATTCGATATGCCCCATTCTCTCGCGTCGAACTTTTGACTGGATGACTTCCACGCCACACTTATCACACACAATCCCACGGTGCTTCATCCGCTTGTATTTACCGCAATTACATTCCCAATCTTTGGTTGGCCCGAATATCTTTGCGCAAAACAGCCCATCCCGTTCAGGCTTAAAGGACCGATAGTTGATCGTCTCTGGCTTTTTTACCTCGCCATACGACCACGAGCGAATCTTCTCAGGCGAAGCGATACGAATTCGCATGGCATCAAATGAAACCGCATCACGAGGTTTTTCAAAAAGCGAATAGATACTATCCAAGTTCGTTCCTCCGATTATGTTGAATGATGGGACCGGACAACCACGCCAATTCTCTAATCAGCAGATTTGATCAACTCCACATCCAACCCTAAACTTTGCAATTCCTTCACTAAGACATTAAAGGACTCCGGAAGACCGGGTTCCAGAAAGTTCTCACCTTTTACGATTGCTTCATACATTCGAGACCGTCCAGGCACATCATCTGATTTCACGGTCAAAAATTCCTGCAAAGTGGAAGCCGCGCCATATGCCTGCAGAGCCCACACCTCCATCTCTCCGAGACGCTGACCGCCAAATTGAGCCTTTCCTCCAAGCGGTTGCTGCGTTACCAAAGAATAAGGTCCGATTGAGCGAGCGTGAATCTTATCGTCCACCAAATGGTGAAGTTTCAGCATATACATGTATCCCACCGTAACCGGACTCTTAAATGGTTCGCCTGTCCGTCCATCATAAACCACCGATTGTCCTGACTCAGGAAGATTCGCCTTTTTCAATAATTCTTTAATTTCCTTTTCCGAAGCTCCATCGAATACGGGAGTTTCCACCTGAATTCCCAACGCTTTTGCCGCCCACCCCAAATGCGTCTCAAGAATTTGCCCCACATTCATTCGAGAGGGAACTCCCAACGGGTTCAGGACAATCTGAACGGGCGTCCCATCCGGGAGATACGGCATATCCTCTTCAGCCATAATTCGAGAAACGACACCCTTGTTTCCATGACGGCCGGCCATTTTGTCACCCACCGCAATTTTTCTTTTAATTGCTAAATACACCTTGACCAGCTTAATGACACCGGGAGGCAATTCATCTCCACGTCGAAGACGACCAACCTTCTCATCGTATTGAGTCTGTAAGATTTCAATTTGGTCCTTCGCTTCCCTTTCAATTTCATCCAACTTTTTTTGTTCTTCAGCGTCAGCCAGAATCACCCGACGCGCATCATCATCTGATAACTTGCGAAGAACTTCGGCGGTAATTCGCCCCTTTTTCTTCAAAATCACTTCCCCACTATCAGGGTCCATTAAATCCCGTCCGACAAATTGCCCAAGCAATAGCTTCCGAATCTTACGATTTCGTTCTTCTTCGATGATCCGCAATTCTTCCTGGTAGTCCCGCTCGACTTTGACGCGATCATCCGTCTCGATTGTCCGAGACCGTTCATCTTTATCTACGCCTTTTCTGGAGAAAATTTTGACGTCCACAACAATACCTTCAATACCTGGAGGAACCTGAAGCGAGGTATCCTTCACATCTCCAGCCTTTTCCCCAAAAATCGCACGCAATAATTTTTCCTCTGGCGTCAGCTGGGTCTCTCCCTTAGGCGTGACTTTTCCCACAAGAATATCGCCTGGCTTGACTTCCGCACCGATTCTCACGATGCCGCTTTCATCCAAATTTCGAAGAGCCTCTTCCCCAAGGTTGGGAATGTCGCGAGTAATTTCTTCTTTTCCTAGCTTTGTATCACGCGCCTCCACTTCGAACTCTTCGATATGGATAGAAGTGAACACGTCTTCTTTAACCATTTTCTCGCTTAAAAGAATGGCATCCTCATAGTTGTATCCACCCCATGGCATAAAGGCGACGAGCACATTTTTTCCCAACGCCAATTCTCCGCGATCCATAGCCGGACCATCCGCAAGCACTTGCCCCTGCTTAACGGGTTGCCCAATTCGAACGATGGGAGTTTGGGTAATACACGTATTTTGATTCGTTCGCTGAAATTTAATCAAATCATAGGTATCCAGGATTCGAGATCCTTTTTTCTTATCATCTTTTTCCTTAAGTCCGGTTCTGACGACAATTCTCCTCGCATCGACCGATTCAACAATCCCATCTCGTTGAGCGATAGCTAAATATCCCGAATCTCTTGCTACGACCGCTTCCATTCCCGTCCCGACCAAAGGTGACTCACTTTTAATGGTAGGCACGGCTTGGCGTTGCATATTCGAACCCATAAGGGCCCGGTTTGCGTCATCATGCTCCAGAAATGGAATTAACGCAGTCGCCACGCTAACCACCTGTTTAGGAGAAACATCCAGATAGTCCACCTTATCGGGGGTAGTGGTTACAAATTCCCCTGCTTCTCTGGCCGTTATGGTTTCCGAGGTGAGCATCCCGTCCTTATTCATGGCTGAATTAGCCTGAGCGATGACAACCTGATCTCCATCCAATGGTGAAAGGAATTCAACCTCATCTGTGACACGACCTTTTCTCACTTTCCGAAAAGGAGCCTCTATAAACCCAAACTCATTGATCCGAGCATAAGTAGCCAATGATGTAATCAACCCAATATTGGGTCCTTCAGGCGTTTCAATAGGACAAATACGACTATAATGAGAGGGATGAACGTCCCGAACCTCAAAACCTGCACGCTCCCTGGTCAAACCTCCTGGCCCTAAAGCAGACAGCCTACGCTTATGGGTAATCTCTGCTAACGGGTTAGTTTGATCCATAAACTGCGAGAGCTGACTTCCAGCGAAAAACTCCTTAATGGCACCAACGATAGGCTTGGCATTGATCAGATCATGAGGCAACACGGTTTCCATATCGAGCAGATTCATCCGCTCCTTAATGCTTCGCTCCATTCTAGCCAGACCAATGCGGATTTGATTTTCCAATAACTCACCCACTGATCGGACACGCCGATTTCCTAAATGGTCGATATCATCAACCGCGCCTTTTCCCGCTTTAAGATCCACCAGGCATCTTACCACCTCGACAATATCTTGAGCGGATAACGTCCGTTGCTCTAATGACAAATCAAGGTTGAAGCGCTTGTTCATCTTCAACCGGCCAACAGGGGAAAGATCGTACCGCTTGGGATTCAGAAAGAGATTTTCGAACAACAACTTTGCCGACTCAATGGATGGCATTTCCCCGGGCCGAAGGCGTTTATAAATTTCCACCCAGGCCTCTTCCTTTGAATTAGTCCGCTCGGCTTCCAATGTATCCAGAATGACAGGACTGGTCGTAGGGCTATCCAGGTATATAACCTTAAATCCTTCAACTCCGCTTTCAAGAATTCGCTCCATTACCGGTGCCGTGAGTCGTTGATTTTTTTCTAAAATTACTTCCTGAGTTCCAGGATCAACAAGTTCGGTTAACACGGCCCGACCAACCAAATCTTCCTGCTTGATAGGAATTTCTTTGATTCCAGCTGCACGTATACGCCCCATAAGAGTTTTATTGAGCTTGGTACCTTCTTTTACCAAAGGCTCATTAGATCCCTTCTCAAAGAGGTCTGCCGGAGATCGCAATCCTGCATGAATGTCTGGATCAAGCTTGCGGAGCAAACCACCATTCACGACGCGAACTTCCTCTACAGGGTAATACATCTTAAGAAGGTCATCAGTGCTAAAACCAAAACCTTTTAATAAAATTGTGGCAGGCATTTTCCTGCGGCGATCAATTCGTACATACAAAATATCTTTGGCATCATACTCAAAGTCGAGCCATGACCCTCGATAAGGGATGATCCGACCTGAAAACAAGACTTTCCCGCTTGAATGAGTCCGGCCCTTGTCATGCCCAAATGAAGGCCCAGGAGACCGATGCAACTGACTGACTGCCACCCGCTCCGTGCCATTCACCATAAAGGTGCCCCGCTCGGTCATCAATGGCAGTTCACCGACATAGACTTCTTGCTCCCTGACATCAAGAACCCTGTTTTTTACACTTTTATCTTGTTGATCGAAAACAACCAATCGCACCCGAAGCTTTAACGGTGCGGCAAAGGTCATTCCCTGCTCTATACACTCCCTTGTGTCATACTTTGGCGTTCCCAGGGAATAGCTGGAAAATTCTAAAATGGCCGAATTGTTATAATCCATAATGGGAAACACACTTTTAAACGCTGCATGCAATCCCTTGTCCTCACGACGATCCGGCAATGTCTCCGCCTGCAAAAATTCCTCATAGGAACGACGCTGCACCTCCACTAAATCCGGAATTTCTATATGTGAGCGAATTTTTGAAAAGCTATGTCGCTGAACACTGCCCTCAAAGGCTGGTTGTCCCATTCCTGTCTCCTTAAGGATTAACGGCCACCTCAGCTTCCTGCTGGCCCTCGAACCTTCCTAAGTCTCTATTCCGGGTCCTCAAAATGAGGAAAACGCTACTTCACCTCAACGGTCGCACCAACCTCTTGAAGCTTCTTCTTAATAGTTTCCGATTCTTCTTTGGACACGCCCTCTTTTACCGCCTTCGGGGCCGCCTCAACGAGATCCTTAGCTTCCTTCAAACCCAACCCAGTAATCTCTCGCACCACCTTGATGACTTGTATCTTTTTATCCGCTGGGGCACTTCCCAATACTACGGTAAACTCGGTCTGTTCTTCAGCGGCAGGAGCCGCCGCGCCCACTGCAGCAGCCATGACCCCAACAGGTGCCGCTGCCGTCACACCAAATCGCTCCTCCAGACCCTTCACAAGATCCGACAATTCCAGGACACTCATGCCCTCTATAACTTTAATGAAATCTTCCTTGGACATTTTTGCCTCTGTTGCACTCATCTCCCCTTCTCCTTTCTGCGTTTTGTTTTCTTGTATTGCGGCTAACACCGCAACAATACTTCTTACAATTTGACCTAAAACCCCGACAAACCCTCGAATGGGCCCTTGGAAGGCCGACAACAACATCGACAACAATTCTGCCTTTGACGGCAAATCCGCCACAGAAGAGAGACGAGCTGGATCCAACTCGACCCCGTCCAGAATTGCCCCTTTGAGCTGCAATTTCTCTTCACATTTCTCACTTTTAATAAAATCCCGAATAACTTTCGCAGGCAATACTGGATCATCATATCCAATAACCAATGCCGATTGCCCCTTAAAAAATGGTTGCAAAGGAACCAGGGTCGTTCCCCCAATAGCTCTCACGGCAAGGGTGTTCTTTACCACATGAAAGTTTGACTTCGCCTGACGAAGTTTTTTTCGCAAATCATTAATTTGATTTACGGGCATACCTGCGCACTCCGTTACAATGGCTATCCGCGCTCGAGCGAATTGCTCATGCATGACTGCCACAGCTTCATTTTTATCAGTTTTTTTCATACCTCGAACTCACCTGCTGAGATTAAAGTTTCAACTGACCTGCTTTGCAATCGCGGCTCCGTCCAGATGGATACCTGGTCCCATCGTGCTGGACAATGTCGCACTTTTCACATACTTCCCTTTACTGGAAGAGGGCTTAGCCTTCATGATGGAATCAAAAACCGACTGAGTATTTTCTCTAATTTGTTGCCCCTGAAAAGACACCTTTCCAACAGGAACATGAATGTTGCCCGCCTTATCAACCTTATACTCAACTCTCCCCCTTCTGATCTCCTGAATGGCTTTCCCCACCTCAAAGGTCACCGTTCCAGTCTTAGGATTTGGCATTAATCCTCGTGGACCCAACACCTTCCCCATTCTCCCGACAGCACCCATCATGTCCGGGGTCGCTATCATGGAGTCAAATTCCAGCCATCCATCTTGGATTTTCTGCAAAAGGTCATCGCTCCCCACAAAATCGGCCCCAGCTTCCCTGGCCTCCTGCTCCTTCTCTCCTTTTGCAATCACTAAAATCCTGACTTTTTTCCCCGTACCGTGAGGAAGGACCGTAGTCCCGCGAACCATCTGATCCGCACGCTTGGGATCTACCCCAAGGCAAAGTGACAGCTCTACCGTCTCATCGAATTTGGCAAATGCAACCTGCTTTACCAGGTCACTGGCCTCCTCCAATGAATATAGGGCCTTTGTTACCTTCGCTAAAGCCGATTCAAATTTCTTTCCCACGGCGCATACCCTCTGTTAAAAGCCTCACCATATTATTATTTACCCTTCAACCGTAATGCCCATACTTCTCGCGGTTCCTGCAATCACATTCATCGCTGCTGGAATATCACTGGCATTCAGATCTTCTACCTTCAACTTAGCAATGTCCTCTAGCTGTGCCATGGTGATTGTCCCAACTTTATTTTTATGGGGAATCCCGGAACCCTTTATGATACCTGCAGCCTTCTTCAGTAAATCTGATGCCGGAGGAGTCTTGGTCACGAAGCTGAAACTTCTATCCTTATAAACAGAAATGACTACCGGGATAATGCTACCCTCTTGCTTCTGAGTTCTGGCATTAAACTGTTTACAAAACTCCATAATGTTCACTCCATGTTGCCCCAAGGAAGGCCCAACAGGAGGAGCAGGATTGGCTTTTCCAGCCGGAATTTGCAATTTAATTTGACTAGTTACTTCTTTGGCCATGCCTTCACCTACCTTAAATCGACTTGCATATTAAAAAAGGAATACTCAAATTGTCTTTAAACTCGCTCAACCTGAGAAAACGCCAACTCCACAGGGGTTGAACGACCAAAAATACTGACTAGCGCCTTGACCCGGCCATGATCCTGATCCACCTCATCCACCAATCCATTGAATCCCAAAAACGGGCCATCCACAATTCGGACATTGTCCCCTTTTGAAAAGTTGGCTAACTCCCTTGGAGCCGTTACGCCTGACTCCAACTGCTTCAAAAGCGTGGCGACCTCATCGGGATCAAGCGGGATTGGCCTGGTTCCGCCTCCAATAAAACCCGTCACCTTGGGGGTCTCCTTGATCATAGCAACGACCTCATCCCCAAGTGGGCCATTTGCTTCAAGCAGAACATACCCGGGAAAAAATTTTCGTTTAGAGGCTCGGCGCTTTCCTTCTTTAAATTCCACTACATCCTCAGTAGGAACCAGGACTTGCGCCACAGAATCCGCCATACCCAATTGATTTGCCCGCTCGACAATTCCAGCCCGAACCCGCCCCTCATATCCCGCATAGGTGTGAATGACATACCAATGACTCGACATGAATTCCCTTCTAATAGATGCTAAATAATCCTACTAATTAACCAAACAAGAAATGAATCTACCACGGAGAGGTACAAGGACATGATCACGCAAAACAACAAAACCACCGTGGTCGACCCGATCGTCTCAGACTTAGTAGGATAAGAAATTTTTTTAAGTTCCCCACGCACGTCAGACAAAAACTCGGTAATGGAAAACCATATCTTCTTAAACACGACTCACCCCCTCAGCCTTTATCGAAACCCCGCCACTATTCAAACAAACTCTCCCGCTCTTTTTTTGCACATGACATGCATAGCCAAGTATGGCAGGGGCACAGGGATTCGAACCCGGACTTTCGGTTTTGGAGACCGACGTGCTAGCCGTTGACACCATGCCCCTCCAACCTGCACGTAACCTAAATGACCCACACTATCAATTATTTCACCTCTTTGTGAGGGCTATGCTTTCGACAAAACCGGCAGTATTTTTTTACTTCGAGCCGATCTGGATCGTTTTTCTTGTTTTTCATTGTCGAATAATTTCGGCGTTTGCAATCTCCGCACGCTAGAGAAATAATGACTCTCATCGATACACCCCTATGTTCTTACGCGACGATTTCCGTGACCACCCCGGCTCCAACCGTTCGGCCCCCTTCTCGCACTGCAAATCGCACCCCTTGCTCCATTGCAATCGGGGAGATCAACTCCCCTTCAAACGACACATTATCCCCCGGCATCACCATCTCCACCCCCGGGTTTAATTGCACCACGCCCGTGACATCCGTCGTCCGGAAGTAAAACTGCGGTCTATAGCCATTAAAAAACGGCGTATGCCGCCCGCCCTCTTCCTTCGTCAAAATATACACTTCCGCCTTGAATTTCGTATGCGGCGTTATACTCTTCGGCTTGGCTAACACCATGCCCCGCTCCACATCCTCTTTCTTCGTGCCCCGCAACAGCGCCCCAATATTGTCACCCGCCTGCCCCTCATCCAACACCTTCCGGAACATTTCCACACCCGTGACAATCGTCGTCTGCGTCGGCTTCAGCCCTACAATCTCAATTTCATCGCCCACCTTGACTACGCCGCGCTCCACCCGGCCCGTCACCACCGTCCCCCGCCCGCTGATCGTAAAGACATCTTCAATCGGCATCAAAAACGGCTTCTCAATGGCTCGCTGCGGAGTCGGGATGTAACTATCGATCGCCTCCAATAACCGCATAATCGACGGCACGCCCACCTCACTCTGATCCCCTTCAATGGCCTTGATCGCTGACCCGATGACCACCGGCACATCATCGCCCGGAAAACCATACTTCGTGAGCAACTCCCGCACCTCCAACTCCACCAACTCCAGCAATTCCTTGTCTTCCACCTTATCCGCTTTATTCAAAAAGACCACGATAAACGGGACCCCCACCTGCCGGGCCAACAAAATATGCTCCCGCGTTTGCGGCATCGGCCCATCGGCGGCACTGACCACCAAAATCGCACCGTCCATTTGCGCCGCCCCCGTAATCATGTTCTTCACATAATCCGCATGCCCCGGGCAGTCGACGTGCGCATAATGTCGATTGTCCGTCTCATATTCCACATGGGAGATCGCAATGGTGAGAATTTTGGTCGGATCCCGTCGCCCCTGACTCTCACTCGCCTTGGCGACTTCATCATAGGGAACAAACTTCGCCTTCCCCGTATCACCCATCACTTTCGTCAAGGCCGACGTCAGGGTCGTCTTCCCATGGTCAACGTGCCCGATCGTCCCCACATTGACATGCGGCTTCTTCCGCTCAAATTTCGCCTTCGCCATGCCCTACCTCTTCCTTAAAAATGCGACGCAATAATTTCAATTCTATCGTTGCTGGAGCCCACGACGCGGATCGAACGCGTGACCTCGTCCTTACCAAGGACGTGCTCTACCAACTGAGCTACATGGGCCCTATCACTTTCTCGAGAAGATCTTTGCCTCAATCAGGTACGCAAATCTAAACCCACCCAAAAAATGGAGCGGGCGACGGGATTTGAACCCGCGACAGCCAGCTTGGAAGGCTGGAACTCTACCACTGAGCTACGCCCGCAGCTTGGTTTAAACCCTATACGGTAATAATTAGAAACTTTTGCCTCAAGAGCCCATCTCGCTGTATCCACTAGATCCCGTCCTTTTCAGTCAATCATGGTGGGCAGGCAAGGGTTCGAACCTTGGAAGCCGATGGCAGCAGATTTACAGTCTGCCCCCGTTGACCGCTTGGGTACCTGCCCTTTGAATGAGTAGGACCGTCTTCTACTTAAACCGCTTTGGAATTACATCATGGAAATTATTAAGATGAAGATCTTTTTGAAGTGAAGACAAACAAGGCAGAAATTAGCCCCTGCATGTACAGATCATCAACAAAAACATTTGCATTTTGTTCTAAAAACAGGAGCAGAACAAATTCGCTCTTCTTGTAAACGAATCATTATAATTTCCAAAGATGGTCTGGTCAAGACCCTCCTGTGGACCTTACGTGCTTAAGACAAGAGAAAATCTTATTTGACAAACCCGCTCTCCCCACGCCACATTCCTAGAAATGGATTCCCTCATAAAGCATCTTCGCCTACCCTTAGCATGCCAAGAGAAAAGCCAGCTGAACTTTCATTGCTGGGCCTTGATCGTCATCGTGCCGTTTTGGTTAGGCATGGCCTTAATCATGGGATGCCCCATAAACACTTTTGGCGAAATAAATGACGGACAGGATAACGGGCTTGCAACCATCACAACGCCCAAAGGATCAACAATCTTCGCAGAGGTGGCAGATACCTCAAATAAAAGAGCTCAAGGCCTGATGTACCGGACGGCCATGGAGGAGGATCATGGGATGCTCTTCATTTTTCCAGAATTAGGGTATTGGACCTTTTGGATGAAAAACACCAAAATCCCACTTGATATACTCTGGCTGGATAAGAAGGGAACCATCATTCACATTGAAGCAAATGTCCCTATTTGCACGAGAGTAGATGATCACTGCCCACGCCATTATTCATATAAACAGTCATGGCAAGTCCTTGAACTTAATGCCGGAATCGCAGAAAAACTCCAACTCCAACCTGGAAGCCGATTGACCATTTCATTGCCTCCACAAATCCATACCCCCTCTTAGTTGCCCCTAACATTGCCGTTACCATCCTCGCACCCGCTTGGCAGAAAGAATGCCCTCAACTCGTTGAATTTCCTGCAGGATAAGTTCAAGATGGGCAGTATTTTTGACTTCGATAACAAAGTCCAATACGGCCTTTCGATCCTCTCTGGTAGAAATCTCTGCCCTGGTAATATTAGCTTGACACTGAGAAATTCCAGCGGAGACCTTTGCCAGCACTCCAGTTCGATCCAGGGTCAAAACTGACACTTCAACTGAATGCGTGCCGTCTAGCTCCGAATCCCACTCCACCTCCACCAAACGATTGTGATCCCATTCTAATGATTGAAAGTTCGGACAATCGATCGCATGAATGGTCAACCCTCTGCCTCGGGTAATATATCCACGAATCGGCTCACCAGGAACCGGCTTACAACACTTGGAGAGTTGCATCAAAACATCTTTGGTTCCCCCAAACTTCACAGATCCTTCCCGAAGGAGTCCAGGGAGCTTTTGCTGAGGAGAGTGAGAGACACCCTTCGTGGGAGACGAAGCCCCCTGTTCATTACCTTCGTAAAAGTGACTGACAATTTGATCTGGAGACAAACGGCCGAATCCAACCTGCCGGATCAATTCTTCCACCGTTTCACTGCCCTTTGCTTTGGCCATTGATGACAGTCGATCAGATTTCAACGATTGTGCGACAGGAAGATTATGTCTCCGAAATTCTTGCTCCAACAGCCGTCGCCCAAGTTCCAGTGCCCGCTTTTGCTCTTCAACTTTAAACCAATGCTTGATTTTCGTTTTGGCCCTGGAAGTTCGGACAAATTTCAACCAACCTCGATGAGGTACCTGCGAGGGAGAAGTCAGAATCTCTACCATATCCCCACTGGTTAATTGATAACGGAGAGGAACTAACTTCCCATTAATTTTTGCCCCGACACAATGATCTCCAATTTCCGTATGAATCGCATATGCAAAATCTAATGGAGTGGCCCCGACAGGGATTTCCCGGACTTCGCCTGTTGGAGTAAACACAAACACAACATCATGGAATAAATCCAATTTAACCGAATCCATAAACTGGCGGTTATCAGCGAGATCCTTATGCCATTCCACAAACTGCCTGAGCCAGCTAAAGACCTGCTCGTCCCGTTCGCCAACTTTTCCAGGCTCCTTATAGAGCCAATGGGCTGCCACACCGTATTCATTAATTCGATGCATATCCGCCGTCCGGATTTGGAATTCCACATACTCTCCTTGCGGGCCAACAACTGTCGTGTGTAACGATTGATACAAGTTAGAACGTGGAGTTGCAATGTAATCCTTAAAGCGACCAGGGACGGGAGGCCAAATGGAATGCAGCAATCCCAAAATGGCGTAACAATTCATTTTGGTATCCGTCACAATACGGACCGCCGTCAAATCAAAGATTTCGTCAAAAGAGACGGACCGGCGCTCCATTTTCTGATAGATACTAAAGAGATGCTTGGGACGTCCATCGATCTGTCCCGGCAGCCCTGCGTCCAAAAGGGCCTGCTGAGCCAGGTGAATCAGGGATTGAATATACTCCTGACGCTCCTCATCCTTTTTAGCCAACCGTAGCTTTAAATGCGACCAGGCATCCGGTTCCAAATATTGGAAACACAAATCCTCCAGCTGCTGCTTAATCCAACTCATACCAAGCCGGTTGGCTAGCGGCGCATAAATTTCCATTGTTTCTTGTGCAATTTTTTTCCGTTTTTCGTCCGACAACGCCTCAAGTGTCTGCATGTTATGCAATCGATCCGCTAACTTGATAAACACCACTCGAATATCATCAGCCATAGAGAGAACCATCTTGCGGAAATTTTCCGCCTGCTTCTCTGCATCGGTTTTAAAAGGAATTTGCCCAATTTTTGTGACACCCTCCACTAAACGCGCCACGTCGCTTCCAAATTCTTTTTCTAACTCGGCTCTTGTCGCTACGGTATCTTCGAGCGTGTCATGTAATAGTCCAGCGACAATCGCGGGAACGTCCAATTTCAAAAAAGTTAAAATCCCAGCGACCGCTAATGGATGCTGGACATAAGGTTCGCCAGTTCGTCGAGTTTGCCCTTCATGTGCTTTGGCGGAATAATCATAAGCTCGTTTAATGAAGTCCGTATCAGCCTCGGGGTAATAGGCTTTCACCTGATCCATGAGTTGCACAATATCGGTCAAATGCGTCACACCCATTTTTTAGTCCTTCATCCAATTGTCTCGGGACATTGCCAGCAAATCATAGCAAAAAACAGAGGAAAATGCTCCGTCTTTTCCTTCCGGAAGCGGTATTCGGCAATCCCATCCCGAGGTATCTAGAAGGAAGAGGCTCCATTCCCCATGAAGGACAGGATATTGCGCATTCATCGAACTGAATTAGAATAAACACGATGCGTAAGGTTGTGAGGCCGTGAGCCATTCACTGAAAATAATCCCGAGAAAAACAGGTAATGGCAAGGGAGTTTACTATCCGGAGAGTGAAAGAGGGCAGGAGAGAATTTCTAGAAATCAACAAACCTATCGCATTTATTCTCCACCTTTTTGCACATAATTTTTGACAAATTCAGCCGCATTTTCCTCTAAAACTTTATCAATTTCATCAACCAGTTCATCCATTTCTTCTTTCAGACGTTGGCCGGTCTCCGCAACATTTGGATCAGCCTGAACATCCTCTGTTTCTTTAGGGCTTGGTTTTCGAGATTCGTATTTACGCTCTTGCTTGTCCATGGTGCACCTCCTTGGTCAAGTCGATGAAACACCCTCTCTCAGCCTACTCCACACTTTCTGCTACCGTCAAGACAACCATTGTTACCCCCTAGGACTTCATTGCTCCCTTCCCAGCATTATGATAAATTGCGCCTCTCGGGCGATTAGCTCAGTGGAAGAGCGCTTCCTTCACACGGAAGAGGCCACTGGTTCGATCCCAGTATCGCCCACCATAATTCATCCTTTCTGGATCAATTTCTTCCCGGCACTATCATTGTTCACATCCACAAGACATAAAAGCGAAATCTTTTTGATTGTGAATTTTTCACCAACGACCAAATTCGGACTCCATTATCCTATTCGCAGTTACTTTACGACACATCGATCATTGATCCTTAAGAGCCGGTAGTAATGTTACAACCGATCATTTATCATAAGGGACTCCACACAAAGCCGACAAACCTTCTCAAATTATTTTTGCTTTTTTTCTTACTCCCACATTGCGCCAGCACTCCCCCTGCCTCCAACCTTCCGCCTTCCGAAAGCGATCTCAATCTCTTAGGAAAGGCCGCCTTGTGCCAAACCAAAACAGAGGCTCAAACGAGTTGGCTGCGACCCTTGGGACAGGAATCTCCTTGGGGAGGAGGCTCCGAAGTCTTTCGTGAAACCGCAACACCCAAGAAACACGCACAATGGTTCATGTTTAATGAAGATCAGACTCTTGTTGGGGTCATCACGGTATTCCCACGCGGTCTGGCCTTAGAAGACTATCCGAAACTTCGCCATACCCTGAGTCAATTACCCCCGGCTCGTGAATTCTTTTTTCACTCATCCCAGCTTCTAAAAGAACAAACCCCCGATTCTGGAACCCTGCATCGAACCGGAGAAGCCACGACGACGCATCAATATTTCATGCGACACACTCAAGGGAAACAAGACCAACTGGTCATGGCCGTTTACGTCCTTGATCCGTATGAAACCCTTTTAGATGGCAGCCACTCAAAATTTCTTTCCTATATTGAAGATCCGGATTCCCCGAAGAAAGACCTCCCGGGCACAAAAGGACAATTAGAATCAGAAAACGAATTTTTAGGACTTCAGCAATTTGCCCGAGGAGAGATCGCCTTATTTGCGTCCTGTGGCAACAAGCAACCAGAACTCGCCATTGACGCCTATCAGAAAGCCATTCGATATGGTATATCTGATCCGAAACAGTTGGCAGAAGCGCACCATCGTCTCGGATTGGCCTTGCGAAGCATGGGCAGACTTTCAGAAGCCTCAACTGCTTTGGAACAGGCCCTGACCATCCAGCCCTACTCAGCAGTCATTCTCAATAGTTATGGCTCAGTCCTAACGCAATTAGGAAAAGCACCCAAGGCGATCGAAGCCTATGAGCGGGCTCTGTCCCTGCAGCCAAACTATGCTCAGGCCCGATTCAATTTGGCTGAAGCTTACGAAGCACTTAACCCCAAACGCGCCATTCAGGAATATGAAACATTCCTCATACTGGCAGGGGACAATCCTGATGAAGTGACAAAAATTGACCTGGCCAAAGGTAGAATTAAGACTTTACAGGGCGGAGCCAGACAGTAATCAAGCTAAATTTATTTCTTATGGGACATGCTCGGTTCAAACACTGTTCCTATCTAAAGACCTTTGCAGTGAATAATCCATGCGTTAAGCCTTCATGAAATTCTATGCCGTCCGCCGCGGCCGCACCATTGGCATCTTTGAAAGTTGGGATGCCTGCCGTGCCCAAGTCCATCATTTCCCCGGAGCCGAATATAAAGCCTTCTCCCACCGAGAAGAAGCGGAAGCTTTTCTGTTATCTCCTTCAAGCAGTCAACCAATCAAAAAGAAGCGAACAACCACAGCAACATCCTCCTCCATTATCGAAGTTTGGGTGGATGGATCCTGCTTCCCGCAGGGCGATGGCTCTCTTCGACTGGGATGGGGTCTACTGGTCAAAAGAAATGGTGTTGAAATTCACCGGGACAAGGGGAACGATATTCCGCAGGCAGCCATGAATCACCGAAATGTCGCTGGGGAAATTCTTGCCATCCTCAAAGCCATCACATGGTGCAAATCCCAAGGAATAACAGAAATGACGATCTACTTTGACTACCAAGGACTGGAACGTTGGGCAACCGGAGTCTGGCGCACCAAACTGCCATTTACCCAAGCCTACGCACAGTCGGTCAAGGAATCAGGCATCACGATTCACTGGGTCAAAGTGAAGGCTCATTCCGGCAATCCGGAAAATGACCTTGTCGATCAACTTGCGAAAGAAGGGGCTAGGGGGAAGTAAGAAAGTGGGAATTTCACAGGGGTTTCCAACCGCACAACAGAAGAGGACAATTCGAATCTCGACTACAGCTTTCCTTCTCCTTTTAAATAATTCCGAAACCGGGTCATGAGTTCATCACCCAATACACCAACATCAGGTTTTTTCTTCATGTAATCCCTGATCTCATCCAACCGATGTTCCGCCTGCTCATTTCCCTTTAATCGTTTAACTTTTTGCATGGCATCGCCGAACGCATCAAAGGTCAGTTCTTGATACCCAAAACTTCGAATCCGCTTGACGGCTTTCATCATTGCCTCATTTCGGAAGGTGGTGAGGTGTTCGGAGTCGATAGTGGTGAGCCCGAGTTTTCTCGCACGGCGTTCTGCGGCTTTTCGAATACCGCTTCGGACAAAATCCGGTGAGGTATGAAGGCGTTTCCAGGCCTCATCCGTCCATGCCACCCGTGTGGGCGGATCCTCCCAGAGACGGATCAAAGTTTCAGCATCAATTTTCGCGATCCCTTGCTCTCTGGCTAAATCCTCGGCATCCCGCTTTAACATATCCGTCACAAATTCCATGGCAATCGGAGGTGAATCCTGAATGCGCTTATTCAACAAAGCCAAAGCTTCATCGGTCCATTCCATAGACACGCTTTTCTCAATCGGAATATCTCCTAAGGCTTCAACCTTTTCAAATAATTCCACATTCACTTCCATATGGCCGCGTTCTTTTGCCACATCCTCAGCGATCCTGCCAATCATGCTTCGCATAAACTCCGGAACGGCCTCTAGGCGCTTCCGCGCCTCGGCGGTCCATGGGAGTTTTCCTTGAGCCATATCCTCGGCAGCTTGGGTCATGCCAGCCGCGCCCCCCATCGACCCCATCATTTGCTGCTTAAATTGGTCTAAAGTTTCAGCCGTAATTTCTGTATATCCCAATTCTTTAGCTTTTTTTTCTGCAAGACGGCGCACCATGCCTCTCAGGAACAAAGGAGCACGTTCCAGGCGAGACGAAGCCTCTTTCGTCCAGGGAATCTCGGTTTCAGATGGCTCGATCGTAGACATGGTTTAGACAGGTGGTAACTCGGGGTTTAACAATTCTTTGATCTCTTTACCGGCTTTAAAAAACGGCATGCGCTTTTCAGGAACCGACACCGATTCTCCAGTTTTAGGGTTACGCCCTTCTTTGGTCTGACGGTGTCTAAGACGAAAACTTCCAAAACCACGGATTTCTGTTTTTTCTCCACGCTTTAAAGAATCACGGATAGAATCAAAAATGGTGTTGACTACTAACTCGGCTTGCCTTCTACTCAATTGGGGAGCCTTTTCCGCCAACTTTTCAATGAGATCCGCTTTTGTCATCCGATCCTCCTTCTCACAGAGACTCGCTTTTTCAACCTTGAATTATGCCAATGAGCATCGCTTATCAAAAGGCACAATTGATCCACGTTGCTTGTCCGGATCAAGCCACCCAAAGGTACAACAGGGGGGTGAAAAAATGAGTCGTGGCAAAAGCGCGAACGCTTCCAAGGAAAGTGTTTTCAAGTAAATCCCTGAATGAAAACGGCTTTCTCACCTCCATGACTCGTGGATCTCCTTCAATCCCGCCTAATTCCCCGGCTAACTTTATGGCATCATGCAAATCACCGATATCATCAACTAGCAAAATTGACTTGGCCTGTTGCCCCGTAAACACGCGCCCATCGGCTATCTGCTCGACCTCGGCCACATCCAGAGATCGTCCATCCGCTACCGCATCGATAAATTGACGATGGACATCATTCATCACCAACTCTAAGACCTTGCGATCTTCATCATTCATGGGACGAAAGGGAGAGCCGATATCTTTATATTTTCCACTTTTGACTACAAGGTTCTTGACACCGATTTTTTCAAGTAACTCGTGAAAATTTGCCAATTGCATAATGACGCCAATACTCCCCGTCAAAGTACCCGGATTAGCGAGAATGCGATCGGTGCCCACGGCAATGTAATAGCCTCCAGAAGCTGCCACCGTGCCCATGGATGCAATCACCGTTTTATTCTTTTCTTTTCTCACTCTCTTAACGGCATTATAAATTTCCTGAGAAGGCGCCACTCCCCCACCTGGGCTATCAATTCTCACCACAATCGCTTTGACCAAAGGATCGTCAGCAAAGTTTTTTAGTTCCTCGACAGTCTGATAGGAATCAAGAATGGGACCCTCAACCCGAACAATGGCCACACCATCCTTACCTGCTAACAATAATTCCGGAATCAGGCTTTTCCCAACACTAAACAGGACAAGGCCTCCAAGAATCATCCACAGCACGCGCTTCCATCGGGGATACTCATTACTCATAATATTCGGGATTGGCCATAAGTCCCGCGCCCATCCAAACCATCCCGCCCATGAAGCCTATTCGCCTTCATTCCCTTGATCTTTCTTTTGGACAACTCGCCCAAGGCTTTGATCAACAGTGCCTTGAGAGCTATTAAATTCTTCCACCTCGGTTTGTTCTAGGTCCTTCAAATGCTCCCAAAGACTTAACGCAATTTTTCGATCATCACAATCAACCTTGACGATTTTCGCCGCTACTTCCTGACCAACAGCAAATTTCTCTTCCAGGCGCTCCTGCACATCCGGCCCGATCTCACTGATGTGAATCAACCCTTCTACACCGCCTTCCAATTCCACAAATACCCCAAAGTCGGCGATTTTTGAAACTTTCCCGGTTGTGACTTCGCCAACATGATATTGCTGGGGAATCTCAGAGACCCATGGATCCGAGATCAGCTGCTTATACCCCAAAGACAACCGTTCTTTTTCTTTATCAATTTTTAAAATAACGGCTTTGACTGATTGTCCCTTCTTAAATAGCTCGGATGGATGCTTAATATGCTTGGTCCATGACATATCAGAAATATGGATTAACCCATCGACACCTTCATCTAAACCGACAAAGGCGCCAAAATCGGTGACACTTTTTACTTTGCCTTCAATCTCCGTGCCTTCAGGGTACTTGTCTTCAATAATATCCCATGGGTTAGGAGCAGTTTGTTTCATTCCAAGAGAAATCTTCCGGCTATGCTGGTCAACATGGAGCACCTGAGCTTCTATGGTATCGCCCACAGACACAACCTTTGACGGGTGACGAACCTCATGCGTCCACGACATTTCCGACACATGAACCAAACCCTCAACGCCTGGCTCCAATTCGACGAACGCACCATAATCGGTCAAGCTCACAACTCGCCCATTCACGCGACTTCTTGCCGGGTATTTTTCTTCAACTTTTGTCCAGGGATCTGGAGATTTTTGCTTAACGCCCAAGGATATACGACCTGTTTCCCGGTCGTATTTCAGCACCAAGACTTCAACTCGATCCCCAATGGAGAACATATCGGATGGATGCCCCACGCGGCCCCAGGAAATATCGGTAATGTGTAACAGGCCATCAATACCTCCTAAATCCAAGAACGCCCCATAATCCGTAATGTTCTTCACAGTGCCTTCGATCAACTGCCCTTCAGACAAGGTCGACAAGGTCGACTGTCTTCGTTTATCCCGAGTTTCTTCGAGAAGCGCCCGTCTGGAGACTACGACATTGCCCCGACGATGGTTTATTTTAATAATTTTAAAGTTGTACGTTTTCCCGACCAGACCATCCAGATCTCTGACCGGCGTCAAGTCAATTTGCGATCCTGGCAAAAAGGCTTTCACGCCGATATCAACGATCATGCCGCCCTTAATACGGGAAATGACTTTTCCTTGCACTTGTTTTTCATCTTTGTGAGCAACTTCCAAATCCTCCCAAACCTTCATCTTGTCGGCTTTTTCTTTGGAGAGGAGCAAATTGCCATCCGCATCCTCACATTGCTCGATATACACTTGAACCGGGTCATTCACCGCCAGCTGTTCCAACTCTTCCGGAGAAAATTGGTCGGCAGGGATCATGCCTTCAGACTTATAGCCAATATCCACCACCACACGATCTCGCTGGATATCAATGACTCTGCCCTCGGTAATCGTTCCTTCTTCAATATTTTTAAACGTTTCATCGTATAAAGCGGCAAGAGTTTCGCGATCAATTTTTTCAGGCTGTTGGGTAAGAGTATTCATCCGACTTTTGATACCTCCGGGAGAGTTTGGCGGGTTAAATGGTGATTGCCATGATTATTCATACAACTTGCTTCTTCTATCTGTTTCATATGCTTGCCTGGTCGGAGAGGGAACGCCACCCAATTGAGCGATATGATCCATTACCGTTATTGATACGTCCTCATAAAATGACTTGACACTCTTCCCCTCATCTTTACAAAATTTTAACGGTTTTCCAAAGACGACCCTCAATGGAAACAGCCGCGGCCATCGAGCCTGAATGGGAAGAACTGTAAAGGTACCAGAAATATACACAGGAATCACCTGGCATTGTGATTCAGCTACCAAATAACCCAGGCCAGGCTTCCCGATCTGTAGGGACCCGTCTTCCGTTCTTGTTCCCTCGGGGAAAATAACTACGGGTTTACCTGCTTGCAAATAAGAGAGTGCCTGCCCGAAGGCTTTCCTGTCCAGTCTGTGCGTTTTTAAAGGGATCCAGCCGAGCTTTTGCAAGGCCCAATTCAGATACCGATTGGGAAATAAGTTCGCTCTCCCTAAAAAAAAAACCCGCCGCGGAATTGCACACCCTAACAAGGGAATATCAAAGTAACTGGCATGATTTGCCGCAACAATGATTCCTCCTGTCTTGGGAAAGTGTTGGGAACCCTCTATCCGAAATCGAAACAGAAGGCGCGCCAACCCATTGAACAGGATCCATAACAGCCCATAGACCACTCCACTCACAAGCGATCCGCTATGAATTGCATCATATGGCCGACAACTTCTTCAACAGATTTCCGAGAGGTATCAATCATGATCGCCTCAGGCGCCGGACGTAAAGGGTCGACCATTCTTGTCCGGTCACGATTATCTCGGACGGCCATATCGTTACGCACGGTCTTTAGATCAATAACTTTCCCTTGTTGACCTAATTCCCGTTGCCGTCGGTTCGCTCGAACCTCCAATTCCGCATCGAGAAAAAACTTCACATCAGCACTCGGGAACACTCGCGTTCCCATATCTCTTCCTTCAGCAATAATCCCGACTTTGCCCACAACCCTGCGCTGAATCGGGAGTAACCAGTCCCTGACGGACTGAATAGCCGCAATGCAGGAGGCCAACTGGCTAATGCCTGGCGTTCTGATGACCTCTTGATGAATAGCCTGCCCATCGACCCACATTGAAAGGACATCCTTACTCAGCTTCAGTCGCAGATCGGTCCTCGCCAACAGGGCTTGGATGTGAGCAAGATTGCTCGGGTCAAGCTGTTCTTGTTGAACCTTCCAGGCAATCGCGCGATACAAAGCTCCCGTATCCAGGTAGACATATCCCAGTCGGGTAGCCAAACATTTGGCTACAGTGCTCTTCCCGACTCCAGCTGGACCATCAATAGTGATCAGTAACCGACGACGTTGAACGACCCTATTCTCCTCTTACGAACTAATTTCTGGAGCATTATAATAGTCGCTCAGAATTTGTCAATAAATCCAACAGCTTACCTTTGAATCCCGGGAAAGATGTCTCCACGCATGCCACATCCTCAATGGTAATCGGAGACTCCGCCACTAATCCGCAGATGGCCAGCGACATTACCACCCGATGATCGCCATAACTCTGACAAACGGCGCCCTTAATCTGGGAACCGCCATTGATGACTAAACCATCCGGCTGTTCCTCGACTTTAACATGGAGACGGGATAATTCTGTCGCCATGGCTCGAATGCGATCGGTCTCTTTCACCCGGAGTTCCTGTGCTCCGGTAATGCGTGTCTGTCCATGAGCCAAAGCGGCAGCCACACACAATATAGGCAATTCATCAATCGTTTTGGGAATGAGTTCTGGCCCAATGACCGTTCCCCTCAACGGAGCAGACCGCACACGGATATCACCCACCGGTTCCCCGGAAATTTCTCGTTGGTTGACGATGGTGATATCTGCTCCCATCTCGAGGAGAATATCCAGAATGCCTGTTCGTTCAGGATTCAACCCTATATCAGTGAGCAGGATATCCGAATCGGGAACGATCGATGCGGCAACCATAAAAAACGCCGCAGCCGAGATATCTCCAGGAACCTCAATCGGCTTTCCATCAAAAGAGGGTCGGCCTTGAAGTTGCACAGTGCACCCATCAACCTGGAGGGGAACTCCAAAATAGGACAAGAGACGCTCCGTATGATCACGGGATCGTCTAGGCTCCTTCACAATGGTCGTCCCTTCGGCAAAGAGCCCGGCCAAGAGGACGCACGATTTAATTTGGGCACTGGCGACAGGAGATTCATAGAGAATCCCCTTGAGCCCGGTGCCTTGAATAGCCAAAGGAGCCAATTCACCGCCGCGTCTTCCCGAGATCACGGCCCCCATTTGACGGAGAGGAGTGACCACCCGGCCCATCGGACGACTTCTCAGAGAGGAATCCCCAGTCAGAACGGAGAAGAAATTTTGCCCGGCTAAGACGCCAGCCAAAAGGCGCAAACCCGTCCCGGAATTTCCACAATCCAACACATTCGAAGGTTCCTGCAGACCCCAGAGTCCTTTGCCGGTCACCTCAAGTCCCTCAGGCGTTTCCTGTACATCAGCGCCTAAGGCACGAATCGCATTAAGGGTATGCAGGCAATCCTCGCCTCTAGAGTAGCCCCCGATGCGTGTTTGGCCCTGCGCCAAGGCTCCAAAGATGAGGGCGCGATGCGTAATGGATTTGTCCCCCGGTACCGACAGGCTGCCACGAAGGGGGTTTTGGGTCGGAAGAATGGTGAACTGACTCATCATATTAACCGTTCTCGTGAGGCTTTGGCCCGAGCAATCGCTTCGTACAATGCTGATGCATCCCGTTTGCTCAACAACTCCCGAAAATCTTGTAGCTGTTGAATGTAGCGATCAACCATCTCAACCAAATTCGCATGATTGGCGACACAAATATCCCGCCACATTTCAGGCGAACTGGCCGCAATCCTCGTAGTATCGCGTAACCCTCCCCCAGAAAAACTCAGCAAATCCGCAGGCTGAGATGTTCGTCCTTGCAATGTCTCCAAGGTGTGCATGAGAGAAAAAGCCGCGATATGAGGCAGATGACTCACTGCACCGAAGACCCAATCGTGGTCCCGGGGATCCATCGACGACACCACAGATCCGACAGTTTCCCAGAGGTGTTGAACCCTTTCCAGTGCCTGGACATTGGTATGGGGAGTCGGAGTCAGAATACATCGAGCGCCTTGAAACAAATGCGAATCGGCGTGCGCCACCCCGGATTTTTCTTTCCCGGCAATAGGATGGGCGCCGACAAAAAATGTCGAGGGAGGCAACCGGGCTTCAATTTTTGAGACCAGTTGGCCCTTCACACTTCCCACATCACTCACGATGGCGGACGGGGCCAGATCTTTTCCCCACAGGTCAATTTGCGAGAGATAGGTCTCTACAGGAGTGGCCAGGACAATTAAATCCGATTGGCTCACCGCCCGATGTGGCTCCAGCGCAAATTGATCAATGGCACCCATTCGAACGGCTAGTTCGAGATTTTCTTGTCGACGACCGATCCCCACGACCGTTTTGGCCAGGCCCTGTTCCTTCAGTGCAAGGCCGAGAGAGCCGCCAAGCAGGCCTATCCCGATAATGGACACGTGCCGGAACAACGGTTCTGAGTGGGAAGTCGACATGATGGAAGGCAAAAGTGTCGGAATCACAAGAGAACAATCAAAGTTCCCGGCCCACAGCCTGCGCCACCTTTTGTAAATCATTCATGAGTTCGGTAAACCGGCTGGGCTTCAGCGATTCCTCTCCGTCGCACAAGGCACATTCCGGATTAGAATGGACTTCAATCAACAGGCCGTCAGCTCCAGCCGCAATGGCGGCTTTAGCCATAGGGGCTACAAGCTTCCAATTCCCGGTTGCGTGACTTGGATCAACAATAACCGGCAAATGCGTCATTTCTTTTAGGGTGGGCACCGCACTTAAATCGAGCGTATTGCGATACTGCGGCTCAAAGGTGCGAATTCCCCTTTCACACAGCATAACGTTCCGATTGCCACGGGACATAATATATTCTGCGGATAAGAGTAACTCTTTAATCGTGGCCGACAGCCCACGCTTCAACAGGACGGGTTTGTCATAAGCCCCGACCTCTTTTAACAGTTCAAAATTTTGCATATTCCGGGCGCCAACTTGGATCACATCCGCTTTTTCCAAAAAATGTCCGAGATCACGGGCATCCAAAATTTCACTCACAACCGGAAGGCCGGTTTGTCTCCTGGCCTCAGCCAAAAACTCCAATCCTTCCTGTCCCAACCCCTGAAAGGAATAGGGCGAGGTACGAGGCTTATACGCGCCGCCACGCAAAATGGTGGCACCGGCCCTAGCCACTTCTTGAGCGATGCCCACCGTAATTTCTAATTTCTCCACCGCGCAAGGACCGGCCATAATTACGATCCGACTCCCCCCAACTTGCACGCCGGCCACATCGATGACGGAATCGTGTTTTTGAAATTCACGGCTCACTAACTTCCAAGGCGCGAGAATCGGAGTCACACTTTCCACACCGGGAAACACGCTCAAGGGTTGCCCCTGGAGTACCCGGTCATCGCCAAGCACCGCCACAATGGTCCGTTCTTTCCCCTTCGTGATTTGTGTGACCATCCCTAACGAGCGAAGACGATCAATCAAGTGATCAACATTCTGCTCTGTGGCTTCGGGTTTTAGGACGATAACCATTAAATGAATCTGAATCCTTGCGCTACGACAACGTGGGAAGCACTCGGGCCAACGATTCAAGAAAGCGCCGATTTTCAGTCGGTTGTCCAATAGTTACTCGGAGCATGGGCCCGCGAATATGCCGAACGATGACACCTTCCCGAAGCAACGCGTCATACGCACGCCTTCCATCGATCCCTACATTGAAATACAAAAAGTTGGCTTGACTGGGAACGGTCTCTAACCCCATGGCAATCAGCCTTTCTTGCAGAAACGTCATTTCGGCTTCATTCATAGCCCGGCTTTTGGCCACATGATCGTCATCGGAAAGGGCTGCTCGTGCGGCTTCTTGAGCCAAGCTATTCACGTTGAAAGGGGGACGAACCCGATTCACATATCCGGCGATTTCTTTGGTCGTATACCCATAACCCACGCGCAACCCTGCCAATCCATAAATTTTTGAAAACGTCCGTAATACCACAACGGGTCGCCCCTCACGAACATACTGCAAGCTGTCGGGAAAATCGGGATGTCGCACGTATTCATAGTACGCCTCATCGAATACGACGACCACATGGTCGGGAAGTCGTGAGAGGAACCCATCGATTTCCCGTGCCGTCAGCATGGTGCCCGTGGGATTATTCGGATTGCAGAGAAAAAAGAGCCGCGTGCGGTCGGTGACTGCCTCAACCATGGCCGCCATATCATGGACCCAATTTTTCAAAGGCACTTCTACCGGCACACCATGCCCTCCCAATACTGAGAGCTTGTACATCACAAACGTCAGATCAGCCATGACCGCTTCATCACCCGGGGAGAGAAATGCGCGAATCAAGAGACTAATGATTTCATCTGACCCATTGCCCACCAGAACCTGATCATCAGAAACCTTCCACCGCTCGGCTAACGCTTGCCGAAGGTAGTGAGCCCCGCCATCCGGATACCGGTGAAGCGACCCGGCTGCCCCCGCTAAAACCTGCAGCGCGTTCGGCGAAGGACCCCAAGGATTTTCATTAGAGGCCAGTTTAATGGCCTGAGTAATTCCCAGCTCCCGCTCCAATTCGCCCAAGGGTTTCCCTGGGGAATATGGGGTTAACGAGGCGATTGTGGGGTGGACACGCAGTGGCATGGCTTTACATTCTTTCTATTGTGCGTATGCGGAAAAAATCGAAAAAACTTCATATTCATATCTACCCGGGAGGTCCTTTGTCCCTACCCCTTCCGGACCTTCCTCCTTCAAGAGCATATAGATTGGGCTAGACTCTACTGATGAGAAGAATACGATCCCAGAACCTTCATCATCAAACAACGGGACCTGACTTCCGCCAGGGCTTTCTTCAGACGGTCATCGTCCTGATGTCCCTCCAAATCCATATAAAACAGATATTCCCAAACTTTTCGCCGGGTAGGCCGTGATTCAATTTTGGTCATACTAATGCCGTGCGATGAAAACGGGCGGATCAGGTCATACAAAGCTCCAACCCGGTCTTTTGCTGAGACAATGATCGACGTTTTATCCCGACCCGTTGGCTCAGCCCCCTTTTGGGATAAAATGAGGAACCTGGTGAAATTATTAATGTTATCTTCAATACGTGATCGCAGAATATTCAACCCATACAACTGAGCAGCTAATTCGGAGGCAATGGCCCCGGCGGTTGGATCATCCACGCACCGCTCAGCAGCCCTAGCCGTACTGGGCTCTTCCGCAAAATTCACAGAAGGCAAATTGGTTTCCAGCCAGTTTCGGCATTGGGCGAGGGCATGGGGATGAGAATAAACCGTCTTGATTTCTTCTAATTTTTGCGCCTTCGAAAGAAAGTGATGGGAAACTTCCAGCATCACTTCACCATAAATCAACAAGGGTGAGTCCACGAACAGATCCAAGGTATGATTGACCACCCCTTCCGTTGAATTTTCTATGGGAACCACGCCAAACCGCATACGTCCCCGTTCCACTTCATCAAACACATCCTTAATGCTATTGACCGACACATAATCGGCCGATCCCCCGAACTTCCGCATGGCAGCCAGATGCGTAAACGTGGCAGGTGGGCCTAAATACGCGACCGTCTGTGTTCCCTCGAGAGAAAGGGACGCCGACATAATTTCCCGGTAAACATGCCGCAGAGCTTCACTAGGAAACGGCCCGGGATTCTTGCGCATCAACCGTTCCACGATCGCCACTTCCCGACCAGGCGTGTGAAGATGGGCGGACGAATCCTGTTGTTTTTTCAAATGCCCAATTTTAATCACGTATTGGGATCGCTCATTCAATATATTGAGAATGTCGTCATCAAGCCTGTCGATCTCTTGACGGCATTGCTGCATGTCCTCTGGAAGCTCCATGAGACTCATCCTTTATACTGGAAAATCTGCAATTTAGGCAGGAGCATACAAGGAATACCCTGCCGTGGCAAGCAAGCTCTTCCCCCTTTCAGCTTGCGACTTTCCTTCATAAACAGGCCTACATTTCCCGACCACAAAAGTTGGGGTTATCCCGGTCAGCGCGGCACCAGAAATACATATCGTTGCAGGGGGTCATTCAAACAACGATCGGTCGCTTTGATTGTCCAATCGGGAAAGGTGGCCGTCATCCAGTCCAACGTCATTGAGGAATCCCCGTATGTAACGTCACCGTCAATCGGCGCCCAGTTGTGTGGATTGAAGGCGAAGCCCTCCTGTCGGTGTCGGCCAACAAGGACATCTTTCTGATCCTGTGACGCATGAGAGGCCTGCTCCCAGTATTCGACCGGACGAATGGTCATGGCCAACAGACCATCATCCGCAATATGCTGCCGCAATGTGTGCAACGACGTCGTCATCGCCCTGCGGGACAGGTGGGTGAACACGGAGAAAGCATAGATGAGATCAAACTTCACCGCCCCGACCGGCAAGGATACGGGGAGGTAATCTGATACCATAAAGTTTGTACCAAGCCTGGATTCCAGACATAGCTCAATTGACTGTTTCCGGGGGTCGACCCCGAATATTTTTTCCTCGACAGTAAAATAATACAGCAACTGGGCGATACGGCCATAGCCGCACCCAAAGTCCAAGACAGTCGCATCATCCAGAGACCGCCCGGTCACGCGCGCATAATTGTAACTCAACGCACGCGCGAACGCCGTCGTTTCTTTGAGAAGTGCCAAGCCATGGTTTCCCGTCCAGCTTCGCTGAACCTCGTCACTTGCCATGGCAGGAAGAAGTCGTGAGAGCTTGGGATACTCAGGGTCTGGCATAGACAGCAATACCAATCCAAATTCATCGAGACTAAGTCGTCGAAGACCAGTGATGACGTCCTGGCGAGTCGTCACTTCGTGGTCATTTTCCAATGCACGGATAATCTCTTTGGCATACTCCAGCATATAGCCTTCGGTCGAATTCCAACTCACAGACAGTGAGAATCTCGCTGACAGACTCTTCGCCAGCTTTAGGGCATACTGCTTGAACATTTTTTTCATGAACACATTCACCAATCGTTGGGAATTCAGCGCTATCTACCCGTTGCAATCAATAATGAAGCGTCTGTCGCAAAATCCAACGGTAATCCCACAGCGCCCCGATGAGGGCCTCGGTTCGATTCTAGAGGAAAAGGATTCACCCTTTGGTTTATGGCCGCTTGTTGGGGCCAACAGATGGATCATTTGATTCCAAGAAGGTGATGGCTTCAAACACCTTCTGAGTAATCTGAGAAGATGGACAGAGTGTCCAATCCATTCTGTCTAATTTTGAGAGGAATAGGACGTGAAAATTTTTTAATGATAACTTTCAGCATCGGTGGGGAATTTTCCGCATTCGACTTCTTCTTTATACCGTCGGAGCGCCTGCAAAGCATCCGCCTTCAGATGTGCATAGGGTTTGACAAATTTCGGGACAAAGTCATCAAAGAGGCCTAATAGGTCGTAAAGCACCAACACCTGCCCGTCACATCCATGCCCGGCGCCGATACCAATGGTCGGTACTGAAAGGGCTTCAGTGATGCCTTGTGCCAACTCAGTCGGCATGCATTCCAGGACCACGGCAAATGCCCCGGCGGCTTCCAGCGCCTTGGCATCATTCATAATAGTTTCCGCTTCAACCTGCGCCCTCCCCTTAACCGAATATCCGCCCGATTGATTCACTGACTGTGGTGTCATGCCCACGTGACCCATGACGGGAATGCCAAAACGGGTCATAGCCTCGATCCGATCAATTACTGATAGTCCCCCTTCAAGTTTCACGGCGGCGGCCCCCGCTTGCAAAAAGCGCCCCGCATTGCGCACCGCATCTTCCACACTGGCCTGGTAAGACATAAACGGCATATCTCCAATCACCATAGCCCGTTTGGCGGCCTGAGCCACCAACCGCGTGTGATAGAGCATGTCTTCCATGGTCACCGATAAGGTATTGGGCTTGCCCTGCACGACCATCCCAAGAGAATCGCCCACGAGAATGACGTCCAGCCCGGCCTGCTCCACAATCCGCGTGAATAACGCATCATAGGCGGTGACGACCGTTAACTTTTTGCCCTGTTTCTTCTGTCGTGTAAATTCAGGAATCGTCATGTGCACCAACTTTTGTGTGGCCTGAGGGTTATGTGCCGACATTCCGTTTGGCTGATTCTAGGGTGTTCTGAAGCAGCATAGCGATTGTCATCGGGCCAACACCGCCGGGGACGGGTGTGAGCCATCCCGCTCGGTCTTTGACCCGGTCAAAATCCACATCCCCGACCAATTTTCCATCCGCTAATCGATTGATCCCCACATCAATCACGATCGCCCCCGGTTTCACCATCTCTGAGGTGACGAAGAGAGGCTTCCCGATTGCGGCAATCACGATGTCGGCTTCACGAACCACGGCGGGAAGATCTTTGGTGCGTGAATGACAGATGGTGACGGTGGCATGTCGATGTAGGAGCAACATGGCCACGGGTTTTCCTACAATATTACTACGACCAATCACTACGGCTCGTTTCCCGGCAATGTCCTGTCCGGTCGACTCGATCATCTGAATAACCCCTTTCGGCGTACAGGGGATAAACACCGGGTCGCCTGTGACTAAACGCCCCACATTGACCGGGTGAAACCCGTCGACATCTTTCTCTGGAGAGACGGCTTGCAAAATCGCTTGACTGTCCATGCCGGGCGGCAAGGGGAGCTGGACCAGGATGCCATGAATTCGAGTATCGGCATTCAGCTGGTGGATCAATTGCAATAAGGTCTCTTGGGTAGTGGACGACGGCAGACGATGTTCCTGAGGATAGAGCCCGGCTTTTTCACAGGCTATTTTCTTGTTCCGCACATAGACAGCCGAGGCCGGATCATCTCCCACTAACACGGCCGCTAATCCGGGCTTGACCCCCGTGTCTTTTTCGAGAAGGCGAACCTCTTCGGCAATGCTCTCTCGCATCGCCAGGGCTAATGCTTTGCCATCAATAATCTGTGCGGACACGTTGGCTCCTTTACTTGAAAATGGTCAAACAACTTATTTAGGGTAATTTACGATATCAGGCAGGGAAAATCTTCGTCAACGAAATGGCAGCCTCCTCCTTCCTTGACACCCTGCAAAAACCTCACTTACCATGCCAATTCAGCTTTTCCTCTAGGTATTTCTTGTCGCTCTGATCGTCATCATCGTCTCAGCGAAAGTTCGGTTGTTTCCATGAAGCCATATTGTCTTGCTGTCTCTTTCAGAATTGCGATCCTCACCAGTCTTGTGGTGCTGAATTGTTGGACGGCCATCCAAGCCGAAGAGGTCACGAATTTAGCGTTCCCGCAAAGCATGATTGCCGATGGAGGGCAGGTCTATTTCATCGCCAATGCCAATGGAGACCCTGGAACACGCGAAAATAAGGGTTTTATCAGTAAAGTGACGACTGAGGGTAAGATGATTGACCTCCACTTTATCCAAGGTGGGCAAAAGTCAGTCACGTTGAACTCACCGAAAGGGATGGCCCTTGTGGGCTCAACCCTTTATGTGGCCGATCTGGATGTGGTCAGGGGATTTGACAAAAACACCGGAGAATCACTTCATTCTATTCCCTTCACACAATTCCACAGTCAATCCCTTGCCGGCCTGGTGGCGGATCCTCACGGCGGGCTCTATGTCAGTGATGCCGATTCCAATACCATTTATCACATCGATGATCCCGGCCACGATCACACTGTGAAAGTCTTTGCCCGGAATGAAAGCTTATCGCACCCGCGTGGGCTTACCATTCATCCCAGGAACGGGCATGTGGTCGGTGTCGGATGGGAGGATGGGAAGATTTTTGAGATTGACGAAACTGGAACGATTCAGGAGTTGTTCGCCAACACCTTGTTCACCGGGAGTTTCCATAATTTAGACGGTATTGATTTCGACAAATATGGCACCATGTATGTGTCTGATTTGACGGCAGGGAAAGTCTGGAGAATACTGGCTAATCACAAAAAAGAGGTGATTGCGGAGTTTCTGTTGTCCCCTTCGGGAATCGGGATTGACCGGGTCAATCATGTGATCATGGTTCCCTATCTGTATGTGAATGGTGCAGAGATTAACGGTCTTGAGCGTCCCTCTAATGCTAACCCTAACAAAAAACCCCGATCCTGGTCTGATTATGGAATTGACTGGCTTAAGAAAGATTCCGGCGAATGAGTAAATGCCTCTATTGTCATCAACGTAAAGGCAAACGGGCTTGTCCCGCACTGGGAGGCGTGATTTGCAGCCAATGTTGCGGCACAAACCGCATCACGAATATCAGTTGCCCGACATCCTGCGTCTTTCTCGAAAGCAATGATGACTATCAGCAGAAACGTGTGGGGAACAGATTTGAACTCGAACGTCGGGGGTTCTATCGGCAATTATTGGATCTCGGAGGGGAACGGGCGACTGAAATATTTTATGTTTTTGAGGCTCTAGCCTATCGTTTTTTTCAAGATCGGCGGGATGCGGCAGATGCGGAGGTGCTGGAAGGCCTCCAAAGCCTGCGACGAAGTTTCAGCCTGATCCACATACCGGACGCCGTATTGCCAGCCTTCGGTGAAGAATTACGAAAAGAATTTAAGGTCTTCGGTGAACGCCAACCATTAGAACCCACGCTGGTCACCAACGTGTTGGACCAAGCCCATACCTTCATTCAAAAATTTTCCGGACCAGGGCTTCGTTCCCACCGCTTCTTACATGGATTACTCGGCTATATTCGGGAACGCCATCCGGATGTGGCAGAACAACTCGCCCGCCAGACCGGGGCAGGAGGACGCATCATTATCCCCAGTGGATTTGATTATGCACCTGACCAACCTTCCACCGAACCGGTCAATTGATCGGCATTTTTTATCCACATTTCGGGCCACCTCCTGGTTCACTGAATCAAGTCTATCGTCATTTCAATTCGCTCTAGAGGATTATCTTTCAGATCGCGGGGCTGGCTCACGATCGTATCGATGACATCAAGACCTTTCACCACCTCACCAAACACGGTGTACTGGCCATCCAAATGAGGAGCCTTATCCGCCATAATGAAAAACTGCGATCCCGCGCTATTGGGATCTGCCGTGCGGGCTGCGGAAAGAATGCCTTTTTCGTGAATAATCCGATTAAATTCGGCTGGAACGGTATAGCCAGGTCCCCCAGTTCCATAACGGCTTCGATTGGCCGGATCTTTGGTCAAAGGATCTCCCCCTTGAATCATAAATCCAGGAATGACCCGATGAAAAATGGTTCCATTATAAAACCCTGACTTAGTCAATTTGAGAAAACTTTCAACATGCTTGGGGGCTAAGTCAGGAAATAACACGGCTTCCATTTCTCCAAATTTCGTTTTAATCAGAACGTGAGGTGCCTTGGTCTCAGCCTTCGATGGTTCTTCCGCTGCCGCCTCGCTTGGGACAGGAAAACCACCGACAGTGACGATGGTGAACAATCCGATCACCATCATGAGCTGACGTAGACCGCTGGCTAAAGTCCGTGCCTTCAACACACCCCTCATAATTCCTCCTCCATGGCTAATCTGTTGATTTCCTGATTGAATGATTTGGCTCGGCTGCAATACCAAGCCCAGCCTGTGCCATCGCTTGCGCTGCCGCAGCCTGTTCAGCCTCTTTTTTCGTCCGCCCCTCTCCCTGACCCATTATTTTACCTCGGATTTCCACCGTGACAGCAAAAACTTTTTCATGATCCGGCCCGGATTCCCGAACAAGCCGATATTGGGGGGTTGCTCCAAATTGTTTATGCGTCCATTCTTGCAGTCGACTTTTTCCATCCCACCCCACTGAGAACACAGGACTTTTCTGTAATGAAGCAAATTCCTTCGTCAAAACTTTTTGAATAAAAGCTCTCGCGGCATCCAACCCCCCATCAAGATACACCGCACCAATGATCGCTTCAAGTGCGTTGGCTAACAGCGATATTTTTTCTCGGCCCTTTGTGGCTTCCTCCCCCCGACCCAATCGTAACCACTGCCCCAACTGGAGATGACTCGCTGCTTTCGAAAGAGTGGATCGGCTAATTAATCCGGCTTTAATTTTGGAGAGTTCGCCCTCTGTAGAATGCGGAAACATCGCCGCAAGACTTTCGCTTACAACCAATCCCAACACCGCATCCCCTAAAAATTCTAACCGTTCATTATGGGGACTCACCGCCTGGGGTTGAGTTTGAGAAAATGAACGGTGGGTGAGCGCCTCACATAGCAGGGATTGCTGCTTGAATTCATACTCCAACGATTCCTGAATGTCTTCAAATGCAAGAGCAGCCACGAGACCTACAAAGCATTGGTAGTGTTGACACGCATGATGGTTATTCTTTTATCTCTTAAGCAAAACGTTGTAGTATATCATATCTTTCCGAGGCGAGGTCGGGGCAACTGCTTTTGGAGTCCTGAGAGGCACACCTCTCGAACCCATCTAATGAGGAAGAGGACATGCTGCCTATTCGCCTTTCCAACGCCGAAATACCAGACAGGCATTGACCCCACCAAATCCAAATGCATTGGATATGGCGACATCGATATCACAGGGTCTGGCATGAGTCGGAATATAATCCAAGTCGCATTCGGGATCTGGCGTCTCCAAATTGATCGTCGGGGGAATGATGCCATGATGCAAGGCCAAAATAGAAAAGACCCCTTCAATTCCACCGGCCGCCCCTAATAGATGGCCGGTCATGGACTTGGTAGACCCCACAGGAATGGAATAGGCCCGCTCCCCAAAGACTTGTTTGATAACCTGCGTTTCAATCCGATCGGCAAACGTGGATGTGGCATGAGCATTAATATATCCCACAGATTCTTTGGCGATCCCCGCATCCTGAATCGCACGCTCCATACAGGTCACTGCACCGGCCCCATCATCTGGTGGAGCGGTAATATGAAAGGCATCGCTATTCATAGCATAGCCGATCACCTCGGCATAAATGTGCGCGCCTCGAGATTTGGCGTGTTCCAATTCCTCTAGGATTAACACACCGGCGCCTTCCCCAATGACAAACCCGTCACGGTCTTTATCAAATGGCCGACTGGCCCGTTCAGGTTCATCATTCCTCCTGGACAAGGCCTTCGCCGCGGCAAATCCAGCAACCGCTGTAGGGCAAATGGTTGATTCCGCTCCTCCAACCAGCATCACATCGGCCTCTCCCCGCTGAATCAGTCGAAACCCGTCCCCGATACAATGATTCCCTGTGGCACAGGCCGTGACCGTACAGGCATTCGGCCCCTTAGCACCAAAACGGATCGCCACCTGCCCGGAGGCCAAATTAATAATGACCATCGGGATAAAAAATGGGGAAACCCGGTCTGGGCCACGTTCCAGCAACACCTTATGATAATGTTCAATGGCCGGAAGACCTCCAATGCCTGCTCCAATATAGACCCCCACACGATCCGCCTCATCCTGGTTCACGACAAGCTTGGCATCATCCACCGCCTCTTGACTGGCGGCAATGGCAAAATGGATAAAGGTATCCATCTTTTTGATTTCTTTTTTCTCAATAAACATCGAGGGATCAAAGTTCTTGACCTCCCCCGCAATCTGCACCGGATACTGGCCGGCATCAAATCGGGTAATGGGTCCGATTCCGGATTGGCCTTTACATAATTTATCCCATGTGTTGGATACACCAATATCCAACGGCGTAACCAATCCCAATCCTGTCACAACCACTCGCCGTGGTCTCCATTCAGTCATTGAGGAACTCCGTACATATCATGGATGGAAAACCCAGAGAATAAACCTGAGGCTTTACCTTCTCGACGCCTGTGATCAACTAGGGACGAATCGCAACTTCGCACAGCTCTCGATGGCCTTCTTAGACTTTTTCCTTAATAAAATCGATGGCTGCCGAGACCGTTTGAATTTTTTCTGCATCTTCATCCGGAATTTCGATTTCAAACTCTTCTTCTAAGGCCATCACCAATTCCACCGTATCCAAGGAATCAGCTCCAAGATCTTCCACAAACTTGGCCTCAGGAACCACGTCATCTTCCTCAACACCTAATTGTTCCACAATAATTTTTTTAACACGCTCTTCAACTGCCATTGTTGGCTCCTCCTTACAAGGTTTATCGAGTGACACATCCTGTTGCGCGTGGGCTAGGACGCCATATGCATCCCGCCATTCACATGTAACACATGCCCGGTAATATACCCGGCCTTCTCTGAACTCAGAAAACACACTGCGTCGGCAACGTCCGAAGGTTGCCCTAACCGCTTTAATGCAATTTGATTGAGTAATCCTTCTTTAATTTCCGGCGAAAGGTGTTGGGTCATCGCCGTGTCAATAAATCCCGGGGCCACGGCATTGACGGTAATATTTCGACTGGCATACTCCCGGGCAATTGTTTTGGTGAGGCCGATCACACCCGCCTTTGACGCTGCATAATTGGCTTGTCCCATGTTCCCGATCGCTCCAACAATGGAAGCAATATTGACAATACGACCACTTCGCTGTTTGCTCATGGAAGGCAGAGCGGCCTTTGCACAGAAAAACGTGCCGGTCAAATTGACCTGGAGGACGGCAAGCCAATCCTCCTCTTTCATCCGCATCAGCAAGCCATCTCGCGTAATACCTGCGTTATTGACCAAGATATCCACTCGCCCCCATTCTTTGAGGACGCGTTCCATCATTCCCTTTGCCTGTTCCCACTCGCCAACATTGACCGAAACCGCCAACGCTTTGCGACCCATTTGTTGAACAAGTTCCACGGTTTCCTGACAACGTTCGGCATCAAGATCAGCGACCACCACATCTGCGCCTTCCCTGGCCAATGTGGTCGCAATCGCCTGCCCGATTCCTTGGGCTCCACCCGTCACGACTGCAATTTTTTCCGTCAACAACATTGATCAAATCCTTCTTGAAAATACAATCCCGTTTGTCCTTAGGCGCAGTGCGACAGGACGTGAGCGTAGGATTCCTGATCCATCACATTCCACGTAGTAGCCTCAGGAACAATGCGCTTCACTAATCCCGTCAAAACTTTTCCTGGACCGATTTCCACGAAATGTGTGATGCCCATAAGCGCCATGGCCTGGATGGTTTCCTGCCACCGCACCGGAGAAGGCAATTGTCGAACAAGGGACTCACGAACCTCCTCCGCCGACAACAGGGCTTTGGCTTCCACATTATTAACCAACGGTACCTTTAAAGCAGACCACTTCAAAGAATCAATATCTTTTTTCAGCCTGTCAGCAGCAACCTGCATCAATGGAGTATGAACCGGGACACTGACCGGAAGCGGCATGACCCGCTTTGCTCCACGCTTCTTGGCCAATTCTGCTGCATGCTCCACTGCGGCTTTTTCCCCGGCAATGACCGTTTGGCCTGGAGAATTGAAATTGGCTGGAGCCACAATGCCCATTGATCCTGCTTCTTGACAGACACTTCGAACATCCTTTTCCGAAAGGCCTAAAATCGCGGCAACTAACCCGCTCCCAGGAGTCACGGCCTCGGCCATATACCGCGCGCGCTTTTGTACAAGATTAACCGCTTCTCCAAAATTCAGCGCGCCGGCCGCCACTAATGCGGCATATTCGCCTAAGCTATGACCGGCAACGGCAGCGGGAAGAAGGGGCCCATCACGGACCAGTTGAAATGCTGCGAGACTGGCCACCAGCAATGCCGGCTGCGTATATTCGGTTCTATTGAGTTGTTCTGACGGCCCCTCAAAACACAACGCGGCGATATCATATCCCAAGATATCGGCGGCCTCCTTATAGAGGGCCTGAACCTCAGGACTCCTCTCAAAAAGAGTCTTGCCCATGCCAACAGACTGAGAGCCTTGCCCAGGAAACAGAAAACCAAAAACTGGGTTCATGCTTTTCGCTCACCCTCTAAAAAATGCCATAATTCAGAGGCAGTCCACCACATGGCTCCTCTCGCTTCCTGAAACTAGTCAACAATAAACTCTCCACCATCCACACAAATCACATTTCCGGTGATCCAATGGGCCTTCGGATGACTTAACAGTCCTAACGCATCGGCGACATCTTGGGTCGTGGTCAGTCGGTTTGAAGGATTTTTTCGTTTGGCTAAGGTCAGCATTTCATCAGAACCGGGTATTTTACGCAAAGCCGGAGTATCAGTGACACCTGCCATCAGCGAGTTTACTGTGATACCCAGAGGAGCCAGTTCCAGGGCTAATTGCCTCGTATGAGATTCCAGGGCCGACTTTGCAGCGGAAACCGCCCCGTAGGTACGCCAGACACGTGCACCTCCGGCGCTGGTCATGGAAAAGATTCGACTCCCAGTTCTCAAAAATTTTTGTGCCACTAAATCCTGTGTCCAATACACCAGACTATTAGCCATGACATCCAACGTCATGTCCATCTGTGCTTTATTAATGGCTTCTGCATGGGATTCTGCAATATAGGGCTTCAGGGTCCCAAAAGCTAACGAATGTAAAAACACCCTGACACAGACCGGCTTACCGGATTCTTCCGCCCGTTGTTTCAGGGTCTTCAAAATGTCGACACGCTTTTCAGGATCAGCCGCATTGACATTGAAAAACAGGACCTCTCGGCCAAGTAAACGAATCTGCGACGCAATGCGCTCCGCATTCGCTTGTGTTGATTTTCGATCAAGATGCACACCACAGATATTCAACCCTAAATTGGCCAGCTCCATAGCCGCCGCCTCTCCAAAACCACTAGAGACTCCTAGAATCAGCGCCCAATCATTTTCCCCCCATGAGGTGGTTCCAGACATATTTCCCCTCTCTTTAAAACCCAAAAAACTTTTGGTTTGTTCTTGTTGGAAGCCTCAGATTCTTCCTCTGCTTTTGTGCCAATAATTTCATTCAGGAAGGAGAAATCCGCCGGCAGTCACGTTACCAACGAACGACCGCTGAAGCCCAGGTAAGACCTGCACCAAATGCAGCCAACAGCACCACACTTCCTTTATGAATTCTTCCCTCCCGAACAGCCTGATCGAGCGCCAACGGAATCGATGCTGCAGAGGTATTACCAAATCGATCTAAATTTATCATCAACTTTTCCCGACCCAACCCCAATCGCTGGCTCACCGCATTCAATATCCGCATATTGGCCTGATGAGGAATGAACAGATCGACATCGTCCATTGCTAATTTATTGGCCTCTAATGCCTCTTTGGTGGCCTCTTCCATGGATTTAACAGCAATTTTAAATGTTTCATTGCCCTTCATTTTTATAAAACACCGTTTTTCCTGAAGAACCTCTTTGGATGCCGGTTCCCGCGATCCGCCTCCAGGCACCTGAATCATATCCGAGAGTCCGCCATTGGCATGCAAATGGGTGGAAAGGATTCCCGAACCTTCAGTGCCTTGTCCTACCACCACCGCCCCAGCCCCGTCGCCAAATAAGACGCACGTATTGCGATCGGTCCAATCGGTTATCGCCGACATAACTTCGGAACCAATGACCAATACGTGCCGCATACCATTTTTCACATAGGCGTCTGCGATAGCCAACGCATAGATAAACCCGCAGCAGGCGGCGGAAATATCACACGCCGCTGCCCGATTCGCTCCTAACCGATGTTGGATGAGACAGGCAGTGGAAGGCAGAGGGGAATCACCTGTACAGGTGGCGACAAGGATCAGGTCGATCTCGGATGGGGCCACATCAGCATCTATTAACGCACGCTGAGCCGCCTCAACCGCTAAATCGGAACAGGCCTGCCCCGGGTCAACCACTCGGCGCTCCCTGATCCCTGTCCGTTCAATAATCCAGGTATCAGAGGTCTCAACCATGCGTTCTAAATCCGCATTGGTCAAGACTCGCTTGGGAACATAGGCCCCTGTCCCTAAAATCAGACTATTCATATATGAAACACCGTGTTGAACTCACCTGCATCCTTGGGCAATATCACCTTGGATTTCTTCAATCAAGCCGCCTTCCGCTAAAGCCTGAGCTCGAAGAATAGCATTCTTGATCGCCTTGGAGGAGGAACGACCATGACAGATCATACTGATACCTTCAACCCCTAAAAGTGGAGCCCCGCCGAATTCGGCATAATCGGTTTTTCTCCGTAACCGCAGAAGGGGGCCGGCCACAAACAGATAGGAAAGTCGACCCAGAGCTGACTGGGCAATTTCTTTCATCAGCATTTTTTTTATCGCATCCGCCAATCCTTCAGAAATTTTCAAGGCCACATTTCCAATAAATCCATCGGTCACTATGACATCGGCATTCCCACTATAAACATCTCGTCCTTCAACATTACCAATGAAATTAATAGGGCTATCTTTCAACAATTTAAAGGTTTCTTTGGTGACTTCATTCCCTTTTGTGTCTTCTTCACCAATACTCAATAGACCTACCCTTGGACGATCAGTTCCCAGGAGATGCCTCCCATATTCATGCCCCATGATTCCGAACTGGAAGAGCTGTCTGGCCGTACAATCAACAGTAGCGCCCACATCGAGCATGATGGCCTTACCCTGGCGAGTCGGCAATGTCGCGGCGATTGCCGGCCGTTCTACCCCCTGGATCAATCCCAAAAGAAAAAATGCTGACACCATCGTAGCGCCCGTATTTCCTGCACTCACCAATGCGTCGGCGTGTTTATTTTTGACTAATTCTGTAGCTTTCCATATGGAAGAATCTCGTTTTTTTCTGGCAATCAACGCAGGAGATTCATGCATATCCACAACCTGTGGCGCATGAAAAATCTCTATGCCGGCCTTGGTGCCGCCCAGTTTGTCCAGATGAGATTGGAGAGAGGGTTCGTCCCCGACCAGGATAATCGAGAGAGAGGATTCCCTTGTAGCCTGTATGGCTCCTTCGACATTGGGAGATAATCCATGATCCCCCCCCATCGCGTCCACGGCTATTTTCATGGGTTTGGTGTTAAAAGATGGCTGACTCGAGTAGGAAAATACCGTTTATCCCTCTTCAACCGAGATGATAGCGATACCCTTATAGGTTCCACAATTTAAACATGTCGTATGAGATGGCTTGGGCTCATGACATTGAGGGCACGTAGACAAATTTGGCGGGGTGAGCTTGAGATGAGATCGCCTCTTATCTCTACGGGCTTTAGAAATTTTGTGTTTAGGATTTGCCATATTAGTCCAACTTTTCAGTTAAGGGGTGACTGTTGCCTTCACGATCCTCTTCGAACAGAAACAGAGGAGCGCTTGGATGGATTTCTTTTTGATTTTGTTTGCTGGAAATTTGGCACTGGTGCTGAGCTAGTCACTGGGGTACAACACCCGCATATGCCATCATTTAAATTGCTCCCGCATACTTGGCACAATCCGAGGCAGTTTTCATTACATAAAGATTGAAGGGGGGTAGCAAGAATAAGCTGCTCTCGAATAGCCGGAAGAAGGTCGATGTCATTTCCTGTAATAGGGTATACATCATCTTCCTCCGTCGCATTCTCATCGATGGATTTGTCGCGTCCCTTTCCCCCTTTTCCTTTATCCCTGTGCGGCACAATCACATTGACCGCTTTCACGGCCTTTTTAAATTCCGCTTCACACGACAGGGATACATCTTCCTCAAATTGATCCAGGCAACGCACACATTCCCTGGCCATCCTTCCAGATATTTTCCCTTGAAAATGTGCTGACCGCTCCCCGGTCAGAAACAGGTCTCCATGACAAATTAAGTTTCCAATAGGGATTCCCTCATCATGGGAGAGCAATAGGTCCGAAGGCGTAACCTCATGATGAATTTGAAGACCTGTTGGTGGAACATCAAGTAGATTGATGGTTATAGACATTTAACAACCACACCTTTCTACCTGCCCCATTTCGAAGAATACTGGTGATCTCAGTGTTCTTCTGCAAATGAAAGGATAGCCACATGCCTGGCACGCTTAATCGCTTGGGTTAACTTTCTTTGATGCCGCAAGCAATTTCCGGAGGTCCGACGAGGAATAATTCGTCCGCGTTCCGTGAGAAAATTCCTCAATAAATTTGAATCCTTGTAATCCAATGGCGTCTTATCGAAGCAAAAGCGGCACACTCTTTTCCGCTGAAACAATCGTCCTTTTTCCACAGAAACCTCTCCTAGGCTAAAAATTAGGGCATGGGGTCTGGATAATACTCTTCCGGATCATAAGTAGACTCCTCACTCACTCCTGCCCCAGAGGTACCCGAGGAGGACTTTTTCGGCAAGAACGTTACTGTTTGAGCAACGACTTCATGTTTGCTTCTCTTCTGCCCGTCATCCGTTTCCCACCGCCGTTGTTGTAGGCGACCATCAACGATGGCTCCATCACCTTTATTGAGGTACTGACCACAATGTTCAGCTTGTCGCCCAAACACGACAATATCAACATAACATACCTCTTCTTTTTGATCATCGGCCTGACGATATCGACGGTTGACCGCTAACGGGAAATTAACCACAGGTGTGCCGCTGGGTGTATACCGAAGCTCGGGATCTCTAGTCAGATTTCCAATCAATATGACTTTATTGAATCCCACCATCTTCTGCATCCTCCACACTGGCCTCACCTACGGCTACCAAATCACTTGGGTTCAGCCGGACCGTCATAAACTTCATCACCAGATCTTCCATACGCTGAAAGCGCTCCAACTCAAAAACGACCGTAGGGGGGCCTTCAAATTGAACTGTAACATAGGTCCCCTTTCGCTCATGTTGAATATCATAGGCCAGCTTCTTTTTCCCGCTATTCTCCAATTTTAAAATGTTCGCTCCAGCCTGATTCAGAACTTCCTTCATTTTTTCAATCACCCGCTCATTTTCTGTTTCCGCTTGAACGGGCCGAAGAATACACAGTGATTCATACAGTTTCATACGTAACCTTTCCTCTGACAGTATTTTTCTAGTTTTCAGGCAGAGCAATCGTGTTGTATCACAAAAGGGGACACAAGCTACCATAGGGTAAATTGGAGTGTCAAACTCCTTTTAGGAATAGAAACGGCCAATTCCGAACCTAAAAGCCTGGCATGGTTTCTCAGTGAACATGGGCTGCTTTAACACTTAAAAACAAGCGGAAGACGGTCGAATTCTAATATCCCTACCCAAAACGGCATACTGGTCTCTCTCCTAAAGAGGCCACTTCCTAAACAGTCGAAAATCCGCTTCCCCCTTCATCTAATCTCAATGTCCAAATGAATCCTAATTCAGGTCAGCGGGATTACAACCGCTCGCATTCGAAGCTTTTTGAGAAACCAAGGTCATTTCACTAATCAAAGAGCCGGGAAATGAGAGAGGCTGCCTCAGCTCTTGTCCACGAATTTAACGGGATGGGTTGATCCACTTCTGTCCGGCGGATTGGTCAATACACAAATATTCACAGACCTGTCTCAGAGGACCGCACATGAAATCGATTCATGGCAATAGCCGGCCCTTCACAAATTAAACATTCCAACGCATCAACGGCTTTCGGAAGAATTGAGACAACCTGCTCCCACTCTTCTGATGAAAATGGTGAAAGCACAAAGTTCGCAGGGCTCGTATGATTCTGAGGACGTCCTATGCCAACCTTAACCCTGGAGAATTCTTCCGTTTCCAGGCAGGACAAAACAGAACGCAGACCATTATGACCACCAGCACCACCTCGGGTTTTGATCTTGAGCATTCCCAGAGACAGGTCCAGATCGTCGTGGACAACAATGAGATCAGGCGAATTGGGAGACAACTTCTGAAGAACAGACCGGACTGCCACCCCAGCTTGGTTCATCCACGCAAGAGGAAGAAGAAGCAAAACCGGATGGCCTTTAACTTCACCTTTTCCAAGAAACCCATCCTCTTGCTTGGCCCACGTCACACGCCAACGATCCGCCGCTTTCTCAAGAACCATCCAGCCCAGGTTGTGTCGCGTGTATTTGTAGGACTCTCCCGGGTTTCCAAGTCCCACCAACACATGCAAGGGCTACTTCTTGCCTTCCTTCGCCTTACTATCTGACGCGGCCTTCGTTTTATCTGCCGCCGCAACAGCCCCTCCAGTGGCAGCCCCCTCGGCAGCTTTTTCCGCAGTAGCAACAGGAGCCACCCCTTCAGCCACCTCGCGAGCCAAGAGGGACTCTAATTTCGCTTCAGACATTTTCGTGGCAACATGGGCAACCATGAGATCCTCGTCATCCAAAATCTTGAGACCTGTCGGGACTGTAACTTCCTTCACATGTATACCGTCACCAATCCCAAATCCTGATGCATCGATTTCAATGTGATCCGGAATTTGAGCCGGTAAACACTCAATATGAAGTTCGCGCATGACCTGATGCAAAATACCGCCTTCTTTCACACCAACAGGGACTTCTCCGATTATCGTCACGGGGACTTTAACGCGAATGGCTTTTTTCATCGAGACTTCAAAGAGATCCACATGAAGAATCGCCCCGGTAATGGGATCAATTTGGTGGTCTTGAAGGACGGCGATCCGTTCTTGCCCACCGGAAATCCGAACAGTCAGCAACCCAGTGTGGCCAACCTGAGAAATCACCAGATTACGAGCCGTCTTATGGTCCATGGCCACAAATTCAGACTTCCCTCCTCCATATAGAACTCCAGGAATTTTCCCTTGTCGCCGTAGTTGCCGCGCCACGCCTTTTCCAGCCTGATCCCGTTTTTCAACTTCAAGTTCATATTTCATCGTCTTGCCCTTTTTTAAATGAGAGTGAATGAAAAGTTAGCTAATTTATACAAACAAGGATGTCACCGACTCTTCACGATGAATCCTCAAAATCGCCTCACCCAACAAAGGAGCAACGGTGAGAGTCTTCAGTTTTGGACATTGCTGATCCTTCCCATTTAAAGGAATGGTGTTTGTGACCATTACCTCACGGAGACAAGACGATTGCAACCTCTCCAGTGCTGGACCGGACAGGACTGCATGGGTACTCCCAGCCCAGGCCGACAACGCTCCGTTATCCATACAGGTTTGAGCTGTCTGTACAATGGTTCCCGCCGTATCAATCATGTCATCAAACAATAACGCATGCTTATCCTGAACATCCCCAATAATATTCATCACTTCAGCCTGATTCGGCGATTCCCGCCGCTTATCGATAATCGCGAGAGAGGAATTCAGTCGTTTGGCAAATGCTCTCGCTCGCTCGACCCCTCCCGCATCAGGGGAAACGATCACCAAATCAGAGACATTTTGCTTTTTAATATAGTCCAACATCACAGGCATGGCATAAAGGTGATCAACGGGAATATTGAAGAATCCTTGAATCGGTCCGGCATGAAGATCCATGGTCAGAATCCGATTCGCGCCGGCTGCGGTGATCAAATCCGCAATTAATTTGGCACTTATGGGCACCCGGGGTTGATCTTTTCGATCCTGCCTCCCATATCCGTAATAAGGAATGACCGCCGTGATCCTGGAAGCTGATGATCGTTTGACTGCATCGATCAGGAGCAACAACTCCATAATCGAAGTATTCACCGGGTGGCAGCAGGATTGAATCAGAAAAACATCGCCTCCCCGCACATTCTCATCAATTCTAACCCTGATCTCTCCATCACTAAAGGTTGTAACCGTTGCCTGACTCAAATCCTGCCCGATATACTGGGCAATTTCTTTGGCCAACGCAAGGTTGGAGTTACCCGTGATCAATTTTAAATCTCTGAGCATGGCGGTAGTCTCAACTTGCCTAGGTGAACCTGAACCGTAGCAGATTTTCAGGAAAAAAAGCAGAGCAAAGGTAATTCTACGATTGGCGGCTTGTCAACTCAAATCACTCAATTTAGACTTTGGAAACCTGAGAAGACGAGCCAACATGGAATGGGTCATGAGGTAAATCAGTCGAACCCATCGGGATATCAAAGATTCTCCAGCTCGTATCATGTCGCAACCGAGTAGAAGCCTGCCTGGCTTCTTCCTGAGTTCGGAAAATCCCAAATACAGTAGCTCCACTACCTGATAATAGTGCGGCTTGAGCCCCAAAGGAAAGCAGCGTGTCTTTAATGAATCCCAAAATCGGATAAAACGGAAACAACGGCGGTTCAAAATCATTTTCCATTATCCCGATCACTTCCTCCCAGGAAAGGCTCAATTCACGATTTATCCTCTTCGTAAATTCACCTAGAGGTTTGACGGCCTCCCGTTGGGAGGACAGCTGTTTATATGCCCATTTTGTCTGAATCGGAAAGCCGGGATTGACGAGAACGACCCACCGTTCGCCTTTGAGAGAACAGGCCTTCACTTCCTGGCCCCACCCCTGAACCACTGCACAAGGTGCGTTAAAAAAAAATGGAATATCACTTCCGAGTGTGGCACCAGCCTCACACAAGTCAGATACGGTCCAATTTAACCCTAGCAATTGACTAAGGCCATACAGAGTGGCAGCGGCATCACTACTCCCACCTCCCAGGCCGGCCGACAAGGGAATAACTTTGGTTAGCTCAATATCAACCCCTATATTCTTTTCAGAACGCTGAAGTACCAATTCAGCCGCCCGATAAACCAAATTTCCCTTATCCAAGGGTAACGGCGCATCTCCACACGTTAAGACAAGACCCTCCCGGTCAGGGTTAAGCCTAATTCGGAGGAGATCAAAGACATCGACCGTATGCATGAGAGACCACAAATTATGATACCCATTGGGCAATCGATCCAATACCCGAATCAACAGATTCACTTTGGCCGGTGCCCGCACCACGATTTCGGTCACAGATGTATCACTCCCACTCATGACGAAAAACCTCCAGACTCACCCAATAACTGAACCGATAGAAAAAATGGGAAGATACATCGCTATAACGACAAGGGCAATCCCACAACCCACGACCAAGATGATAAAGGGCTCTAACACCGACGTTAAAGTGGCCACTGTTCGATCGACCTCTTGCTCAAAAAGATCCGCAATTTTTTCCAGCATAACATCCATGGAACCGGTTGATTCTCCCACTTTAATCATTTGGGGAACCATTGTGGGAAAAACCTGGCCAGCCCTCAAAGTCTCGGAGAGGGGTCGCCCATTTTGAATCGCTATGGCCGCCAGCTTGATGCTTTGCTCAAAGATTTTATTTCCAGTCACTGTGCCCGCCACACCCAAGGCCGACAGCAACGGAACCCCACGACGAACTAAAAACCCCAATGTTCTGGAAAAACGCACCGTTGCCGCTTTTTGGATCACGGACCCAAAAAGGGGGACTCCTAACAGCCACCCATCAATGGCCTGTCGACTTTTCGGGTTTTTGAGGAACCACCGGATACCCATAACCAAACTTCCCCCAAATGCCGCCAACAGAAAAAAGTGATCCCGAACCCCCTCAGCCAGGTCAATCACCACTTGCGTCAACCAGGGAAGCGATTCGCCCATATCTTGGAATAAGCCCGAAAAAAGAGGGACCACCCAAATCAGTAAAAAAACCAGGACAATCAACGCCACAGCCAGGAGCAAAGCCGGATACGCCAATCCGGAGAAAATTTTCGCCCGCAACTGAGCCTGTTTATCAAGGTACACTGCCAGTTGGGTCAAACTCTCGTCCAAGCGACCCGTCATCTCTCCTACTTCCACCATACTGCGGTAAAATTCATTAAAGACAGTTGGATTGCGCTTTAAGGCATGAGCCAACAAGGCTCCGCCCTCCACATCCTCTCGGATATGCTTAACCACTTGTTGCAAGGCCGGGTTTTCAGCTTCACTGGAGAGAATGTCCAGGCATTCCAACAGAGGCACACCCGCCCGAATCAAGGTTGCCAGCTGATGGGTAAAGACCACCAATTCTTTATTGCTCACGCCTCTCCAGTTCCACCGGCGGCTCCAGCTGGTCAGATGGCCACTGAGATTGAATACCCTTTCAGCTTTTTCCTGCAGACCGGTTACCAAGACGTCTTGCCTGCGAAGAAGCTGCAAAGCCTCACTGGAAGTAGCAGCCATTACTTCCCCGTGGACAGTCTGTCCATCCAAATTTTTGGCACGATATTCAAATCTCGGCATTTCGAATTATTGCTCACTTTTTCCGTGGAAGATCAAGAAGGCTCTCAATGACTTCTACATCCGAGGACGCAACCTGGCCAAGGACATCGCTCCAGGTCGCTCCCGACCCGTGCGCTCCAGTAGCTTGGATAACTCATCAGGAAGAGTTGTGAGTCCCATAGCGAGTTCAGAGGATATCACTCCTTGGCCAGCCAAGTCGGCCAACGCTTGATTCATGGTTTGCATGCCATATTGAGCTTGTCCCGTTTGCATCATGGAATACATTTGATGGATCTTGTCTTCCCGAATCAGATTTCGTATGGCCGGAGAGGTAATCAGAATTTCCAAAGCCAGAACCCGGCCCCGTCCCTCTGAACGTGGCAAAAGCCTCTGTGCCAGAATACCTTCCAGCACCATCGACAACTGAATACGAATTTCTTGTTGCTGATGGGAGGGAAACACCGAGATCAATCGTGTCAGCGTGTGAATCGCAGAATTCGTGTGCAAAGTGGCCACTGTAAGATGTCCGGTTTCAGCCATGGTGAGAGCCGCCTGAATGGTCTCGAGATCCCGCAATTCGCCCAAAAACACCACATCGGGATCCTGGCGTAAGATACCTTTCAGTGCAGATTGGAATTCCCGGACATCGGATCCCACTTCCATTTGAGATACCAAACTTTTTTTATGTGAATGTAGGATCTCAATGGGGTCTTCTAACGAAATAATATGGGCAGGCCGCGCTTCATTTATATGATCCAACATTGAGGCCAATGTCGTACTTTTCCCGCTTCCGGTCGGCCCGGTTACCAAAATCAGCCCTTGGGGCTTTTTCATTAATTCCCCAATAATGGGTGGTAGCCCTAATTCTTCAAACGTCGGAATCTTCCCGGACACTGTTCGAATGGCCATGGCCAAGGATCCCTGCTGGGTATAGACATGGACCCGAAACCGACCGATAGCAGGCACGCTGTAGGCCCCATCCCAGGTTCCGGTCTTCATAACCTGTTGATGCTGGGCATCCGTCAACAGACTCGCGGTTAACTGAAACATGTCCTGGTTGGTCAATGGCGGAGACTCCATCGGGCGTAAATGTCCGTCCACCCGGAGGCGAGGCACACTGCCGGAAACCAGGTGCAAATCCGATCCGCCCTGCCGGCACAATTCACCCAGGAGTTCAGTCAATTCCATTGAGCATCCGTTCCTCTTCAGACGTCCTTACACAAAAGCATCAGATCTCGTTTCCGCAAACACCTCACTAACGGTCGTCAAGCCACCTTGAACCGCCGCCAGCCCCGCTTGTCTAAGTGTGCGAAATCCTTCGCCTATCGAACAGTTGATCAAGTCATTCGTCGAGGCCCGTGCCAAAATTTTTTCATGCAGCCCTTCAAAAATAGGCAGGGTCTCAAATAAGGCCATGCGTCCTTTAAATCCGGTCTGGTGGCAAAACACACACCCACGCCCTTTCATCGCCTGAACCGACCCGAGCACATGCTCTTCAAACCCCAGCTCCCGCAGCTGAAATTGAGATACCGGCTCCAGCTCCCGACAATGATCACAAATTTTCCGCACTAATCGTTGGCCCACAATGAGTGAGACGGCGGAAGACACCAAAAACGGCTCAATGCTCATATCGATGAGCCGGGTAATCGCCCCTGGGGCATTCATGGTATGCAGAGTTGAAAGAACTCGATGGCCAGTCAAAGAAGCCTGAATTGCGATTTGCGCGGTTTCTCGATCACGAATTTCCCCCACCATCATGACGTCAGGATCCTGGCGCAAAAAAGCACGCAACCCGGCCGCAAAATTCAATCCAATCTCTTCATGAATTTGCATCTGATTGATGCCCTGGATTTGGTATTCCACGGGATCTTCGACAGTGACAATATTCATCTGAGGAGTATTCAAAAATTGTAACGCGCTATAGAGGGTTGTTGTCTTCCCGCTCCCCGTAGGCCCTGTCACCAGGATCATCCCATAAGGATTTTCCAAAGCCGTCGTCAACCGGTCCAAATCAGGCTGGTTAAGCCCGATATTGGTTAAATGTAACGCCAGCCCTGACTGATTCAAGAGACGCAGGACCGCTTTTTCGCCAAATAAACAGGGCAGAATGGCCACTCGAATATCAACATGGGGAACCCCCTCTATCTTCATCCGTCCATCCTGGGGTAACCGACGCTCCGCAATATCCAGATCGGAAAGAATTTTCACCCTGGCGAGTAATGCCTGATGAAGGTCTTTAGGCAAATTTTGAATCGGGCACAAGACACCATCCAACCGAAAGCGAACCCGGATCATAGTCTCCATCGGCTCAATATGAATATCACTCGCCTCCATTTCAATGGCCTGCCGCACAAGCCCATTCACAACCTCCACAGCTGAAGAATCTTTATCAATTTTGACATGACGCTTCACGCCAGATATTTCTGCTTTATCCTGAAGAATTATGGATCTTTCTTGATCACGCAAACCGTTAGCAGAGGCACAGACAGGGCCAACAGGCGTTCCCATCGAATTGGGTGAAATGCGGTCGCCATTTCCCCGGTTTTTGAAAGTACCCTCCTCATCTTTTTGCATGGGTTCGGTGGGTGAGGAAGATTTTTCTGGACCCTGGCCATACACATGGGAGATCGCCGTCCGTAAATCCGATTCGGTTGCTACCATGGGGATGATGTGCAACCCTGTCCGGAATCGCAAATCATCCAACAAAGAAGCATTCGTGGGGTCGGCCATAGCCAGACTCAGTCGTGAAGTGGTTTTCCGAATCGGCAAAACGAGGTGCCGGCGGACCACGTCATAAGGAACCAATCCCCGAAGACTCCCGTCAATCGAGCACGTAGACAATTCTACGGTGGCAACTCCATAGTGCTGGCTGAGAAACGCTAATAAGGTAGATTCAGACAGAACCCCCATCCGAACCAGAATGCTCCCAAGACGCCCTCCTTCTCCCTGCTGAATATCAAGCGCCTGAGACAAATCATCTGAGGAGATCACTTTCGCATCCACTAACTGTAGGCCGACCCGCTCTCGATTCAACTGCATCCTCCTGTTTTAGCCTTCTTTCTTGCCCGAGGAATTGAGCCGTTGAATTCCCCGAAATAGATAATGCACTCCAGAACCAGTCGTCAGGATCACCATTACCGTGAGAAAAGGAATAATGCTTGCGGAAGGAACACGCCCGGTCGCAAAGAGCAGTACTATGATGACATAGCAAATTTGGGCAAAAGTGGTACCCTTTCCCAGCCAGGTGGGAGTAATATCGATGTCGATTTCCGTTAAATTGGCCAATATAGTCCCCGTGAGGAGAATGGCATCACGACTCACCACAAGAATCACCGCCCAGATCGGGATAAAATGGAGAACAGATAAGGTTACAATGGCCGACATGAGGAGTAATTTGTCAGCCAGAGGATCGAGATACTCGCCGAGGCGAGTGCGCTGATCAGTGATACGGGCAATGGCCCCATCCAGGCCATCCGTCACCGCCGCGACTAATAATGTCACGAGGGCATAATCATAGTATTCGTAGAGCAAAAACCCCACGAAGACCGGAACAAGGAGAATTCTGAGGACTGTGAGACTGTTAGGAAGGTTGATTGGAATGTCGGCACCCGATGACTCGCGGACCATTTCGCCACAACCCCTTTCTCACAAACGTATTTTTCCTAAGCGTAGGGAAGGTTACGTTGGGATTCTGAGTGAAGTCAACCACGCTTGCGACCCTCATCGAGGCGGCCTATAATCCATTTCCACAAAAGGAAAAAATACCGCCACCCATCGTTAAGCCGGAGCCAGAGCACATGACATCGCTTCCCTTATCCTTTCGAGTCAGAAATGCCGTCGTGGAAAAGCATCAATTGGAGGGCATGGATCCTAGCGACCGATATTTCAATCGAATGATCCCCATTAAACGGGTGGAACGCGGATACTCGGGAACGGTCATGTATGAAGCCCTCAATCTCCAGTCCCAGGTCTATCGAACCGTGCAGGAAAGCCTGAAGGACCTTATCGATCAACTTCGGGAATTAGGTTTTACCACCATGCGCACCCGCCTCAATTTCAAAGGCCAACAATACCTGGCGGAAAAAGAAACCTGGGTTGAATATCCGTAAGCCAAATCTTGGGGCTCAAACCAAACCACATCATGAGGACCTTTATATTTCAGAACCCCCCTCTCGATCACCGACATTAGCCACTTGTTTCTTCATCCGTTGGGGGAGTTGTCGCCACCGCACTCAGAGCCGAACGGCCTGGACGAACTCCCATAGAAGTCTTCGTGCAACGCCAGCTCCTCAAAGAACAATAGATGACGCGTGACCAACGCCTGAGCTAGACGATCTCCGGTGAACGAAATAAGGAGCTGCCTGACACCTCCCTTCGCTTCCGGATCTCACCCGAAGCATGGACGGTGCCACCAAACTGCTCGACGACATCCACAGCTGGACCATAAACCGTTGATTTGGGAGGTCCGCTTCAACACTCCTCTGCTCTGCCCGTCTACACTGGGGCCACCTACCCCTTGCGCTTCACGGGAAGATAGGCCTCCCCGCCAGCTCCCCGGGTAGGGCAAAAGATTTTGCCGAATTCATGCGTTGCTCACCACACGGGTTGCCCGGCAATCCCGCCTAGATAACCCAGACCCTTCGCGCCCTAATCGTTCAATCGGTTCCTTACCAGGATCGACCGCTCCACTCCTGTACACCCCATTGAGCCGATTCTCATTCGAGTCCGTATTGGTGGTACCGCCGATATCGAGTGTCTGCCAGGCTTAAAGTACGAAATACCCTGCTGCCTAACGAGTTGTAAGGCTCCTCCGCTAAAGTCGGGGAAAAAACTTTGTCGTGCCCCCACTTCTCACCTCATTCGGGTTGAAGCTTGACACTCTCGCGAATGTCTGGTTTATTTGGACCACTTCAGACTCTGTTTAATCCGACTTTTCTTTAACCGCACCAAGTCTTAACGCCAAGCTACCCCTCCTTGTCCCCTCGAAACCAGTTAACCCCAAGTGGCAAGATTCATCTGTCATATGCTCTTCCTTCCGCTTTGTTCTCCTCTATCTTTTCAGACATTTTTCTGGTTAATTCATCTAAACCGGCACGTCAAAAAATGACAAACCTCAGAAAAAGTCGCATCTTCAATCATAATGGGGCAATAAATTCATAACACCTCAAAGGAGCGCCACCATGGATCTTTCAACGGTCCTGAACGGATTGGATCACTTTTTCACCTATCCCTTATTCACCATCAATCAGACCCCGATTACCCTCTCGTCTCTGGCGTTTTTTGTGTTCATCATGAGTGGCTTTATGATCATCAACACCCTGATACGACGTTTTCTGATGGACCAATTACTCAAACGCTCCAAGATGCCCAAGGCGACACAATACACCTTAACCCGGATTATTCAATACTTCCTGATTCTTATCGGAACCGTGATTGCCTTTCAAGTTATCGGCGTCGACCTGAGCGGGCTTGTCGTCATTTTTGGATTTCTCTCCGTCGGAATTGGATTCGGCCTGCAAAATCTGACGTCCAATTTCATCGCGGGACTCATGTTGCTGTTCGAACAACACATCCAGATCGGGGACCGCATCACCGTGGGAGACACTGAGGGAGATGTCGCAGAAATCAACATTCGATCCACCACCATTCGCTCTCTGAACAACGTGGCCATCGTTGTACCCAACTCCGAATTTATCTCCTCCACGGTTATCAACTGGTCGCACGGTGACCCTAAAACCCGTTTAGAGATTGAGGTGGGAGTTTCTTACAATTCAGATTTAGACAAAGTAATCAGTTCGCTTTTGGAAGCGGCAAAAGAAAACCCTATGGTGTTACCCCACCCAGAACCGAAGGCCTGGCTGATGGGTTTCGGAGATTCCGCCTGGAACATGCGTTTATTAGCCTGGGTGGAAGATCCACAAGGCAGAAGACAGGTTCAATCCGATATTAATTGCGCCATCGTCAGGAAGTTTCGGAAGAATGGTGTCGAAATTCCTTTCCCTCAAAGAGATCTTCATGTCCGAACCTCCGTTCCTTTGTCCATCTCATCCTTATCGACCTGAACAGAGGGCTTAGACCTCAATCGGAGCAGGAAGGCCTCCCACGGCTTTGGGCATTGTCTGGAGTTACTCCTCTTGCAAACCACTTCCACATTACTCCATAGCATTTGAGAAGCTCTCACAGCATTGCTAGAATGACACCAGGCTGAGAGGCCCCCAAAAAATGTAGACATCACAGGTGATCCTCTTGCCCCGGTTTGAAATGTTTCAATCATTCTTTCATATGTGGCCTTATGAACATTCAAGTGACAACGATCTAGGCGCCATCCACGATATCTCCAAAAATTGAAGCACTTCCTCTCCAAGTAAACGAAAGTTCTACGCGACATGACCGGAGAAACACCCTATGTGACTGGGGATCGTTCATTTGCACGCAGGAAAATTCGTCTTTCGCAGAGTCTTCCTTTAAAAAAGGAAGGGGCACAATAGTCCTTCTGTAACCGCGGAGAAGACGTGAATGAAATCCTTGATGGTCTACATATCGGTGTTTGTCTTAGGAGTAGGATTGGGTTTAGGGGCACCGTTTCTTGCCGCCCGATATGCCCAACCCTATATACCCCAATTCCTTCAAGAAGCGGTCCATCCTCTGACCGGGACGGTCACACATAAGGAACGCCAGCAGGACCGATTGTTAATGACTGTCACCACGCGAGATGGCACCATCCTTGCCACCTTTAGGAAACAGGTTCCAGAGATTGACCTGCTTGTCGAAGAACAGGATTCTGTGACGTTGGACGTCAAGCAATACGAACCTTTTGTGACTGACCCCCCAGTCATTAAAGTCAACAAACTCACACGGCCGGTCCCCGAACCGGCCCAACCCTCATCCACAATCGAACCCGAACCTCTGCCGGACTCTCCGTTGAACCAGGTCCCCGCATCAGAAGAAACATCTGAGAACACAGAACCTTCTCATCTCCCTCTCAATTAATGGTTGAGGGCCCAGGGGAAGAGAAAACCCCAAGTGATAACATGTGGGCGCAACGCCGCCAAATGCCACTCCGGCAAGGACATGCTCTCTCAGAATGATCGAACGCCACGTGACACTTGTCGACCCAGCCGGCGCCATAAGGAATATCGTCTCTCTGATCGTTCAGCTCATTGTCGGAATGTTTACCGTATTTCTGCTTATTTATTTCTAAGGAGGTCAATCCCATGGATATCACCCTTTGGACCGCAACGCTTGAGGAATCGTTTGAGTATAGTTTCAAGCTGTTTATGGCCTATCTTCCCAAAAGCCTAGGAGCTTTGATGTTGTTAGGCCTGGGAATTCTCTTGGGAAAAATCGTTGAAGCGGGAACGAGCCGCGTGTTGCATATGATCGGCGTCGATCGTTTACTGGGGGGCACCGGTGTTCTGACGCTGCTCAAAAAAATCGGTAGCCAAAAAACAATTTCACAAATTGTTGGCCTTCTGGGATTTTGGCTGGTATTTCTCCTCTTTCTGATCTCCGCCACCGAAGCCTTAAGTCTCGCCCTTTTGTCCGAAACCTTAACCGGACTGGTCCACTATCTGCCCAAAATCGGCATGGCTACCCTTATTCTCGTACTAGGCCTCCTGGCCACAAACTTTGTACGCGACCTGATCTCTGTTGCGTGTGATTCTTCCGGAATCCGGCAAGGCACCATCATCGCGCAAACGGTCTATATAGCCGCTACTCTGCTGGTTCTGGTGACGGCCATCAATGAGTTGGGAATTGACACATCGCTGCTCAACCAAATCATTGTCATTCTCATTGCCGGACTCATTGCCGGAGCCGCCTTATCATTCGGAATCGGTTCTCGCTCAGCCGTGAAGAATCTGATTGCCGCCCACTACATTCAACCCATTGTCCGAATCGGGGAAAAAATTCAGGTTGGCGCCTACAATGGCACCGTCACAGCCATAACTCCCATGGTCGTCGTCCTGGATACGGCGAAAGGACGGGTCGTGATTCCTGCCGCACAATTTACTGAGGTCACCAGCATTCTTTCTCCAACGGAGGGATAAGCCGATGAATTTGACTCAACAGCTTCGGGAAACCTTTATCCAGGAACATCCATTGGAGGCGGCACGCTACGTGGAGGAACTTCCGGCTCAGTCAGCGGGAGAAATGTTGCACACCATGGAGCCCCAACATATTGCCGCCTTTCTGGAGTATTGTCTTCCCGGCCCAACGGCCGAAATTCTTAAACAGTATCCACCGGCAACCAGCGCAGTCATACTCAGCCGGTTATCAACCCGGTCGGCACGGGCAGTCCTTCGACAGTATGATTCATCCACACAAACCTCTCTCCTGGATCAGGTTGACCCGGCCATCGGTGCACATCTTCGGCGATCAATCAATTTGCCGGACCATACCGCCGGCAGCCTCGCCGATCCGCATGTTCTGACGCTTCCCCCGGACATCACCGTCGCGAACGCCTTACAGCGGGTGACCCAAACCGTCGGGCAAGCCATCTACTATTTATACATCATTGATCATCAGACGATCCTGCGCGGAGTCATCCTCATGAAAGAGCTGCTTGGAGCCGAACCGACGATCACCGTGTCCTCCATCATGCAGCCGGAAGTGAAAGCGATCCCGGCTACGGCCAATGCCCTGGACATTGTCGCCCACCCCGCATGGGCTCAATACGACAGCCTTCCGGTCATTGATCAAGACCGTACGTTTATTGGCGCGCTTCGACATCGAACACTGAGGCACTTCCTCCAGTCACGTTCCGGGGAGTATCAACCGGCATTTCTCTCCGATGCCCTCCTGCAACTGTGGGAAGCGTATTCCCTCTCAGGAATCGGCCTGATGACCGCCCTGGGAGAATCCCTGAGCACATCCACACCGCCCACCCCTCCCCGGAAAGAACAGGAAACACCATGACGACACCTGCAACGACTGAACAAATGCATCTGGCCTTTATTGCCAAATTTCCTGATGAAGCCGCACATGTGTTTGAGTCCTATGATCCCCAGGAGGTGATCCCCATACTTGCCGATTTACCCCCCACAGTGATCGCAAAGGTCCTCTCGGTCATGTCACCCTCATTGGCCGCAGACCTCCTCGGAATCATTCCGCAACCATTACTCCTGAGTGCGCTTCCTCATCTCCAACCCGCAGTGGCCGCCTCTCTCCTCCAGCGAATGCCGGATGAGACTCGTGAAGCCATTTTGGGTGCCCTCCCCCTGCTCGTCTCAGCCGACATTGGTCCATTCATGGAGTATTCGGAGGATTCGGTCGGCATGCTCATGGATGTTAAATTCTTTGCGCTCCCGGAGGACCTGACAGTCGAGGAAGCTATCCGACAGGTTCGCACCCATGACACCCAGCATCTCAATGAAATCTACATTATTGATCGCAGTCAGATCCTCGTGGGCGTTTTATCCCTCAGGGATCTGTTTTTAGCCCCTCCAAAGAAGAGACTTGCGGTCTTGATGAAACGAGAATTACCGACCATTCATCCCCTGGAAAATCAGGAACAAGTCGTAGAAATTTGCAACGAATGGAAGGTCCTGACTATTCCGGTCACCGATTTGGACGGCCGCCTCCTCGGAATCATCAGCAGTCAAGACATCATTCAGGTTGAAAAAGAAGAAGCCACCATTAGCATGCAAACCATGGTGGGTGCCAGCAAGGACGAACGAGCCCTGTCGCCGCCGGGATTCGCCATTCGCAAACGTCTCCCCTGGCTACAAATCAATCTGCTCACAGCCTTTTTGGCAGCGTTTGTGGTGGGGTTATTTGAGGACACTATTGCCAGATTCACGGCATTGGCCGTTTTGCTCCCTGTCGTGGCCGGGCAATCGGGGAATACAGGGGCTCAAGCGCTCGCGGTAGTCATGCGTGGATTAGCCTTGCGGGATATCCGTCCTTCTCAATGGCTCCGCGTGACCCTGAAAGAATCCTATGTCGCCTTGGCCAATGGAGTGGCAGTGGCCGCGACGACATGTACCGCCGTATTCGTCTGGAGCCAATCCTGGGGATTAACCATGGTCATCGGCGTTTCCATGATTATCTCCATGGTCATGGCCGGATTTTCCGGGGCAATCATTCCCATCATCCTTCGATCCCTGAAACAAGATCCGGCTCAATCATCATCGATCATCTTAACCACCGTAACCGATGTGGCAGGATTTTTTAGTTTTTTAGGGCTCGCAACCCTGTTTTCAGCTCTCTTAGAATAGGCACCCGCGTGAAACTATCCTGCAATCTAGTGTCTCGTCTTGAAAGTCATGTTAATGGGCACGCCGAAGGGCCTTCTTGATGATGTCGGCAGGCTCTTTGGTCCAAACGAACGGCGTTGGGTTATCGTTCCACCGGTCGATGTAGTGTCGAATATGCTTAATCAGGGCACGGACCGTGTCAAAGGACCCTCGGCGAACCGATTTGCGGATAAGAATACCGAACCAGGCCTCAACCATGTTCAGCCAGGAGGCGCCCGTTGGGGTGAAATGGAAATGCACACGGGGATGGCTTTCCTGCCACGCTCGCACTTCCGGAGTTTCGCGTGGCGACGAGTTGTCGAGGATGACGTGCAGATCGCGCTTGCGGTAGCAACGGGCCAGAATCTTGAGGAACCGGAGGACGTCGGCGCCGGTGTGGCGGTCTCTGCACTCCCCAACGACCTTCCCAGAGGCAACCGCCAAAGCCGCGTAGAGGCTCGTCAGGCCGTTGCGACAGTAGTCGTGGGTCTGGCGGGCCGGCAGTCCAGGCCGAAGAGGCAGGATCGGCTGGGTTCGGTTGAGAGCCTGGATCTGGGTCTTCTCGTCGACGCTCAAGACCACGGCATTGGTTGGAGGGTTGAGGTACAGTCCGACAACATCGTGAATCTTCGCCTCGGCTTGGGGGTCGCTGCTGAACTTGAACGTCTCGATCCGATGCGGCTGCAGGTCATGAGCCCGCCAGATCCGGTGGACGGTGCTGTGAGACACCTCGACCTCGCCCGCCAGATCGCGAGAGCTCCAGTGCGTCACGCCGGGAGGAGGAGGTTTCAGTGTCATCGCAACAACTTGGGCCCGCTTGCGGGCACTAATCAAGAAGCCGGCTCGAGCGTGGCTTGTCCTGAAGCCCCAACAGTCTCTCCTCGGCAACGCGCCGAAGGAGCCGGCTAATCTGAACGACCGAGTCCCCGCTCATGCGTGCGATCTCAGCACCCGAAACGTTATCGGCCATCAGCAACACCACGCGTCCCCGGCGGGCAAGTCCCGCCGAGACCGAGGGAGATCGTGGGAGCCTCTCCAACTCAGCCCTTTCGGCAGCCTTCAGAACGATGGATCGAGAGTGGTTGGCCATGTGCCCTCCCCCATGAGATGTACATGACTAACATATCATCATGACTTACGATACGAAACATTAGCCAATTGTCCAACCCCAATACACCATTCCCACCTGTACAGCATCCCTGTTTCGGGACAAGGTTCATAAGAGATCTCTCTCACACATATTGGGTCGTATAGACTTTCAGATATGACGATTTCACTTCTCAGTTGGATTGGTATCCTTTTCTGTTTGACCGGATCAGCCATTTGCTCAGGCTTGACCCTTGGGTTCTTCAGCCTAAGCCGCATTCACCTGGAACTCTCAGCGAAACAAGGTGACAAGACGGCCAACACGATCTTACAAATCCGGCAGGATGCGAACTTCCTCCTTGCCACACTGCTCTGGAGTAACGTGGCCGTCAATGTCCTCCTGACGCTTCTCGCCGAGGATCAAATGGTCGGCCTAATGGCGTTTTTTTCTCGTTTTGTTTGGGATTACACTTTTTGGGGAAATTCTTCCCCAAGCCTATTTTTCACGAAATGCATTGAGATTGGGAGCGAAATTCACTCCGGTGGTTCATCTCTTGCAGATCATCTTTTATCCTGTGGCCAAACCATCAGCTCTTCTTCTCGATCGCCTGGTCGGGAAAGAAGGGATCACCTGGCTTAAAGAGCATGAGCTCGATACCTTAATCAAAATTCATGCGCAAGCTCCTGAAACAGACATCAGTGGAGTCGAGGGCCATGGAGCATCCAATTTCCTCAATCTTGATGATATCTCGGCACTTGAGGAAGGATCGCCGCTCCATCCTCAAAGCATCATTTCGCTCCCCTTTGACGGGACAAATGTGCGCTTTCCCGCCATCACCCCTTCTGCCTCCGACCACTTCGTTCAGCAGATCCATGGGTCAAAGGAAAAATGGGTGGTGATCACGGATGAAGAACACGTCCCTCACGTCGTGTTAGATGCTGATGGATTCTTGCGTGAACTTCTTGTGGAACATCGAGACAAACCTTTTCGACATTGTCACCGACCTATCATTTTTGAGCACGCAAATATTCCGCTTGGTGACCTTCTGACACAATTCAAGGTCAATCTGGAACACCTTGAAGATGACGTCATTGACCACGATCTGGTTCTGATTTGGACACCAACCCACAAACGGATTATTACGGGCGCCGACATCCTGGGTAGACTCTTGCGCGGAATTGCCAAACGGAACCCACTGGTCAATTTCAGATAAAAGGATTGGGCCTGGATAAGGCAATCAGAATGAAAAAGGGCACATGGTCCATTCTTCCCTATACCTTCGAAGCACAAGGTCAATTATCGTGGAGGGATCGACCCTATGTTCGTGTGTTCCTCCAAACCGGAAGTGGAACGGAGCTATGTTTTCCCCAGGCGTCGTCATCGGAGAAAAAAATCTTGGTCTCTCCAGTACCGCCGTCAGATGGGGCTTGGAGGGAGGGAGTTGGGATTGGAGCCCTTGATATGTGAAAGGAAAAATGGAATCAACCACCCACACATCACAATCCACTTCCTCAAAAACGAAAAAGGAAACTCAAGCCATTATGTTAAAGTGGCGACAAAAAAATCAGACGGGAAAGGGAGATCTCACCCTCAAGGGGATTCTCATTGAAAACCTCCCGGCACCTTAGGCCGCTACGCCATCTCCCTTGACAGGAAGAGCGTCTTTGGTAACCTCGCTACACATGAGTCTTGGTAGCCGGAAGCTAATTCAACGCTCCTTGAGTGGAAAAAGGCGGGTGCAACTCCAGAAGGGACTAATACAAACCGGCCCGCTCCCGTTAAAAATCCTTGGAATGTTGAATGCGCCGAGTTTGTCAATCGGTAAAGTCAACCTTCTGGAAAAGGGTCTGTCGCACGATCAAATAGAAGGATCGTTTTCCACAGAGAATGGGCTACTGAGTTCCCAAGATTTGGCACTGAAAAGTCCGGTCATCCAGTTAACTGCCGCAGGCACCTATGACCTTCCCACCGAAAAACTCCATGGCATGGTAGCCTTCAGTCCGTTTAGGGCCAATTCGAATTTGCTCAAGGACATCCCTCCGTTGGGCTCTTTAATGAAAGGTGACCAAAAGGGCCTCATGACCGCGGTGTTTGAGGTCAAAGGACCCCGAACCGAACCTGACATTATTTACGCACTCTTGAAATCCTTCGCTGGAGCGCTGAAAAGGTTTGCGCAACTTGCGGTCGATGTCCTCAAAAATGTCGTCACGCTTCCTCTCCCGGATACCGAAAGCCAGAATGCAGAACGCACTTCCAAGTAACATATCGGCAGAGAAGCCCATAAGGCAGTTCTAGGGATAAATTTCAGTAGGAGAAACAGCAATGACTAAGGGGGAAGGACAAGTTGAATAAGCAACACCATCGTCAATCTTTTTGGTTTTCATCCATTTTCTGGATTCTGCCCGTTCTTTTGACCGGCTGTTTTTCCCCGAAAGCTCTGGAACATGTGGTCATTGCGTATGACCATTCGGTAACCAGATCCCTGGTCGAACAATTGCTCCTCAATATTGCCAGATCCCACCATCATCAACCAGTGCATTTCACAGCCATTTCCAGTATTGCCGCCACCTTTAATTATCAATTTGCCGCCGGGGCAACCCCACCGCTTGGTGGGTTAGATGGCGGATTTGCCTTGGCGCCCGTCTTTGGGGGCAGTATCGCTGAAAACCCCACATTTACCATTAGTCCCATTGAAGGAGAAGATTTTACCCAACGTCTCCTAACCCCTCTCCGGGAAGGAAAATTGACCCTCCTGCTGAGACAAGGGGTCGACATTGATTTACTCCTCCGGCTCATGGCCGGGGAAATCCGTACGACCACCAATAATGAGGAAACCGCTTACTTTAACCGACCGTCGGATAAGACCGGATATCCCAAATTTCGACAAATCGTCCTTCACCTTTCCCGTTTACAGGACAACAATCAGCTCTATATAGAACCCTTGGTATATGACCGGGAATGGATCCTGCCATTATCCTCCTTTTCTGCCGGAGACTTTCAAACCCTGGAAAACAATTACCGCATCATTGTTGATGCGGATAATGAAATCTATACCATCCAAAAACGGTCGATCGGGCACACGGTGATTACGAATTATGACCCCAGCACCATCTCCAATCTGGAGCGATTGACTCTACAAGCCAAGGCGGATCGTTGGCCGCCGAACGATATCCTGGTCGATATCCGACCCGGCAACCCGGGAGGCGAATACCCGATACAAGGGGCCTTTCGGCTCCGGAGTTTTCACGGCATTCTCAATTTTCTGGGTCGATCCATCGCAAGTGAGCCGGAGTATCATGTGGATCCTGATCCAGGAACGGGAAGCGTCTCAGAAAATCCGGTCCGGGTCTTGGACATTATCGAATCCACTATTGAACGCCCTAATACCAAACTTTCCGTCACCCATGAGGGACATTATTATTCCATCGCCGATGAGGAGAAACGATCATGGAATCAGGAGGCATTTCGTCTGCTGTACCAACTATTTCAAATGACCGTCACCGATGCCCCCCGAGGGAATGTCCCCAGTATTACCATCGCAAAATGAAAATTATGCGCATACACGATCCAATCCGCTTATGGGAGTAAAGTCTTTTTATTTCCCTCCAAGAACATTGGGGTGAGACTCCTGAGGTTCCACTTAATCATCTCCGTTTTCAGAGTCGCCCCACGAAAGAGGATGAAGGAGGATTACCCACCCATAGCCACCCTACCAATTATCGCCCCCAACAAGGTGACGACAGACTGTCCATTTCGGGAACAGACTTTCCTAAAGTTTCTTCCCGCGCCCACCAGCAAACCCTTCATTTCAAGGTTAGGCTGTAAAAACAGGTTGTTTACTATGGAGGTTTTCTTCCTTCCCCATCAATGCAAATGCTACTAACCCATGGAATGCCTCTTGCAATGTGCAAATCACGAAGTCCATGTGAGGATCTTCTGCACCGAAGCTATTTCCAAAATAGTAGGGGAGAGGGAAACGTGTGCGGCTTACCTTCGGCAGATTTTCCGACATTAGTAAAATTATCATCTTGCTCTCAAGGGTTCTTGGGCGATATGGTACACTCCCTTTTAACCTGGGGCTTTTTCTTTTACCTCAAGTTCTCAGGTCTCGATATTCGGAAAAGGAAGGTTGCCATTGGGTAGCTTTTGTTCTCCACTCTCCTCCCCTTCATGGTGATCCAGGCGTTCCGGGATTGCCCATGCCAGCCACCAAAATGACGTTGCTCATACGCTTCACCCACGCCCTGGTTTTTACGGCGGTCATGGTTGGGATTCAATTCGAAACCACATGGGCGCAACCGGATTCAATCAAAGCTTCAAAGCAGGCATCAGCGGCAACTCCCACCACAGTGACCTTGAGCCTGGACGATTCCTTATCCTTGTTCCTGGAAAAGAATCTTGATCTCTTGATGACGAAATACGGGATCGATAATGCTAAGGGAATCGCCATCACAGCTAAACTTTTTCCCAACCCGACTTTTTTACTCTATGGAGGAGCCGCATTTACCGGGAAGCAAACCTTTGCCGGCACTCGCTATATTACTCCACAGCTCGAACAGATGTTTTTACTTGCCGGGAAACGGGGCTATCGGATGGAAAGCGCGGGCTATGGCATCCAGGCTTCCGAGGCGACATTCACGGATGCTATTCGTCAACTGACGCTCACCCTGAAAGACACGTATTACCAGGTCCAATTGGCATCCCGGCGTCTTAATCTCGCGAAAGATAATCAGGAGCGGTTTCATCGGATCCTAACAATTGGGGAATTGCGCTTTAAAAAAGGCTTCATTGCCGAAGTGGATCTCATTCGTCTTCGCCTCCAGGCAGTAGACTTCGGCGCACAGGTCATCAAATTTACGCAGGAAGTCCAAACCGCACTCGCTGATCTCCGACTACTCCTGGCCTTCCCTCCCACCACGGACCTGGTGTTAACCTCCGACCTGATTTATAAACGGGTGACACCCGATATGGAAAGACTCCGGACGGAGGCCTTGAACAAACGTCCGGATCTTCAAGCCAGACGGTTCGTCCTTTCCCAGCAACAAGCCAATTTAAAATTAGCTAAATCCCTCAGGATTCCCGATCCCATTGTCGGAGGCGCATTCACCATGCAGGGCCCGCAAGGTGGGAGCAACCAACAATTATATAGCCTCAACCTGGAAGTGCCGCTCCCGGTCTTTGACCGAAATCAGGGAGGCATTGCTCAGGCGGAAATCGCCATTCAAGTCGCGCAAGTCGATCTCCACAAGACGACGCTGGAAGTCCAAAATGAGATTGAAGTGAATTACCGGAATTTAACCCAATCCCAACGCCTGGTTGAGGCCTATCAGGCAGGAGTGCTGGACGATGCCAAAACCACATTCTCCATTCTCGAAAAAGCCTATCAAAAAGGTGGCGTCACGCTCATAGATTTGCTCGATGCCGCCCGCACCTCACAGACCATCCTGCAAAACTATTTGGAAGCCCTCTTTGACTACCAACGAAATCTATTCCTTTTAGAACGAGCCGCCGGCCAGGATATTTTATGACATCCGGACCTCGTGTATACCCATGCCTACTTTTCATGATGATATTGATCGGGATCGCCTGCAGCCAGGAAAGCCCCTCAGAAACCTCCGCAACAACGGAACTGGCCCCTGCGACACCCGACACGACACACCACTCTCTCTCAACACCGGAAACACAAATCGTCACAGCCCTAGTGACCGTTGGACCCTCCCACCCCGTCTTGTCCTTAGCAGGAAAAGTGTCCTATGGGGAGGATCGATATTCAAAAGTCTCTTCAGCCCTGGTCGGTCGGGTACAAAAAATACATGGACAATTGGGAGATTTCGTGAAAGCGGGAGATCTCCTGGTCACCATTGAAAGTCCCGAGATTGCTTCGGCGTATTCGGAATTCATCAAAGAACATTCTGACTTATCCTACGCCCAACGGTCATACGGTCTGGCCAAAGACCTGTATGAGATCAAAGCGCTCCCTCAAAAAGATTTGAAGCAGGCTGAAAACGATTACGTGAAAGCCAAGGCGGAATTCCGGAGAGCCCGGGAAAAGCTCCTGGCCCTTCAAGTTTCCAAGGAGGAACTCGATAAACCCATAGCCGAACAAACGATTACGTCAACCTATCAAATCCGAAGCCCCCTTTCCGGCACCATCGTGGATCGGGCCGTGACTCCGGGACAATCGGTCAGTGGAGATCCCAATCAAGTGCTGTTTACGGTAGCGGATTTAAAGACCGTTCAGGTCATTGCGGACGTCTACGAAAGAGACCTGGGACTTGTAAAAATCAAACAACAAGCGACGGTAACCGTTGAAGCGTATCCCGAGATGGCATTTCCAGCCACCATTTCAGCCATCGGTGATGTCGTGGATCAGACAACCCGGACGATTAAACTCCGGGCGGTCGTGGACAATAGCGATCGCAAACTCAAGCCGGGGATGTTTGCCCGTTTGAATGTCAAACTGAGCGAGAGCCTTCACTATCCTCTTATTCCTCAAGAATCCGTGCTGGAAATTGACGGCAAGATGTATGTCTATGTCGCGGATAGCGACAAGCATTACACGAAACGTCTGATCAAAACCGGTCTCCCCTTCTCCAGCCAGATGCCCGTCCTCCACGGTCTCGAGGCGGGCGAAACGATCGTGGTAAAAGGGGCCGTACTCCTCAAAGGTCAGGACATGAATGTCGAGGATGAGGGATTGTCCTCGGAACACCTTGCCCCCACTTCTCCCCCGAAATCATGATCGGCAGACTTGTCGAGCTATCCCTCGTCCAACGTGCTCTGGTCTGTACATTCGGGATCTTCCTGCTCTTTGGAGGGCTCTATGCCTTTCATATCCTTGACGTGGTCGCCTACCCGGATCCCTCGCCGCCCTTTGTCGAAGTCATTTCTCAAAAAACTGGATGGTCCGCCGAGGAAATGGAGCGAATCATCACCATTCCCATTGAAACGGCTCTTCAGGGCATTCCCGGCCTAACCAATGTGCGTTCCCTGTCTCTTTTTGGTTTAAGCGAACTCAAGGTCTATTTTGAATTTGGCACCAATTGGTATGCCGTCCGCCAGGAAGTACTGAATCGGCTCCACACCGTTGATCTGCCCGATGGCGTCAAACCGGAACTCTCTCCCTGGTGGGCCATCGCAGAAATTTATCGATATGAATTAGTGGGAGACGGCTATTCTCTCACCGACCTCAAAACCATCCAGGACTGGCAGGTCCGACGTGAATTTAAACAGGTACCGGGCATCATTGATGTGACGGCGTTTGGAGGGACCACAAAAGAATATCACGTGGACCTGGATCCCGGCGCCCTGCTCACCTATGGAGTCACTCTTGCTCAGATCAAAGCAGCCCTCGCCAATAGCAATGCCAACGTCGGTGGTAGTTATTTGGCCTTAGGACCCCAAAGTTACAATGTCAGAGGAGTGGGATTTATCGACAGTTTGGATGACATAGCCAAGGTCGTCGTAGCGGTCAAGGACGGCACTCCCATCTTTATTGAAAATCTGGGAAAAGTATCGATTGGCAATGCGATTCGTTTGGGACAAGTCGGCATCAACGAGGTGGAGGACACACTGGAAGGGGTGATTCTTCTGCAACGGGACACCCAGGCTCTGCCCACCCTGGCACGCGTCAATCAAAAGGTCCAGGACTTAAACCAAAAAAAACTTCCCGCAGGGGTCCACATCAAAACCATTTATGATCGGACTACCATGATCAACACCGTCATTGAGACGGTCGTGCACATATTAATCAACGGCATGGTATTGGTGCTCATCGTTCTCCTCTTTTTCTTGGGGCATTTCCGCACCGCCCTGATCGTCGCCTGTACGATTCCCCTGGCTCTGCTGTTCACCTTTTCCGCCATGGTCATCATGGGACAATCCGCGAATCTCATTTCTCTGGGTGCCATTGATTTCGGGATTATCGTCGATGCCCCCCTGGTCATGGTCGAAAGCATTTTCTTTTACCTGTGCCACCATGCCAAACCCGGGGTCACCCCTCCTCAGCTCATTGCGAGGGCCGCCCGGCATGTGGGACGACCAATCTTATTTTCGACCGTGATTATCGTGGTGGCATTCATTCCCCTTTTCACCATGACGGGGGTCCCTGGAAAAATTTTTGCGCCCATGTCCATTACTTATGGTCTGGCCCTGGCTGGTTCCCTGCTGCTGGCCTGCACCCTCGCCCCGGCCATGTGTTCCTTCCTGCTCAATGGACCCATGCGCGAACAGGAACCCAAACTGGTTTCCATGCTCAGGCAAACCTATCTGGCCGCTCTTCGCTGGGGACTTCATCACCAGAAACAGGTGCTAGGCGCGGTGGGGATGCTATTGGCCGTGACCGTTTTAGCACTCAACTTCATGGGTGGAGAGTTCATGCCGGCGTTAGAGGAAGGGAACCTCTGGGTGCGGATTCGCATGCCAATCGATATCCGGTTTGAAGATGCCTCGGCCTTGGCCAGCCGCATGCGGAAAATGTTTATGGAATCCCCCGAAGTGGCCACTGCGGTCTCACAGCTCGGACGCCCGGATGATGGAACAGACCCCGAAAGTTTTTTTAATGTGGAATATTACGTCAATCTCAAACCCCGTGCTGAATGGCGCCCCGGTCTGACTAAAGAAGGTCTCATCGAAGAAATTGAGGGACGCCTTGAAACGATCCCCGGTCTCAAAGTCAACTTCTCCCAACTCATCCAGGACAGTGTGGAAGAAGCCATGTCGGGCGTAAAGAGCGAAAACTCCATTAAGCTCTATGGGCACAACCTCACAGAACTCCAATCCCTTGCGGAAAAAGTAGAAGGTGAACTCAAAAACATCCGGGGAGTGAAGGAACTCAGCATCAACCGGACCATGGGACAACCCAACCTGCTGATTCAAGTTGACCGGCAAGCCTGTGCCCGTTACGGCATACAAGTCGGCGATGTCAATGCCATGGTTCAGGCCGCCATCGGCGGGGAAGCCGTCACGGAAGTGATCGAAGGAGACCGGCGATTTGAATTGGTGGTTCGGTTTCTTCCCCAATATCGACAAGACGAAACCACGATTGGGCAGATCCAGGTCAGTTCTCCCGAAGGGGTCGGCATTCCCCTAAAACAATTGGCTACGATCGTCCGGCAAACCGGCGCCTTTATGATTTATCGAGAAAATCACGAGCGATACATCCCTATTATGTTCAGTATCCGTGACCGGGATCTGGTGAGTACGATTCAAGAAGCCCAACGACACCTCCAAGACCGGATCACACTCCCGGAAGGCTATCATCTCGAATGGGCGGGGCAATATGACCAATTGGTCAAAGAACAACAACGCCTGATGATTGTCGTACCCCTGACCATGGTCCTGATTCTCTTTTTGCTATACCTCACGTTCGGCTCATTCCGTTACGCCTTCATCGTACTCGCCACGGTTCCCTTTGCCATGATCGGAGGGGTCCTTTCTCTCGTCCTAACTCATACCCCCTTTAGCATTTCGGCCGCCGTAGGATTCATTTCCACATTGGGGATCGCCATCCTTGGCGGCGTCTTAATCGTCTCAAGTATCAGGGAGTTGGAACAAAACGGCATCCCCCTCAAGGAGGCTATCCTTTCAGGAGCGGAGCTGCAGATGCGACCGGTGCTAATGGCCACTCTGGGAGCCGCGCTGGGCTTAGTTCCTGCCGCGCTCGCAAGTGGCATCGGTTCCGAGGCTCAAAAGCCCTTGGCCCGCGTGGTTGTGGGCGGCATGTTGACCGCCACCTTCCTCATTTTATTTGTTGTTCCCATCCTGTACCAATTGACCAGTCAGTACTCTAAGAGACGGTCCCGACCTCAACCCGATTCCAAAGAACAGGAACACATCAACCAGAACACTACTCATAGCAGTGAACATCCGTAACCATTCGCACGGCCTGCTTTCCAACAGCTATCCGATTTACCAAATTCTCGGAAAAAATTTGGGCTTTCCTTTTCTCAGGGGACTCTTTGGAAAATTTTCTGGAAACTAGCGGTTCGGTTCGCTCATGAAGGGCACCGATAATTCTCTTGTGAATTCAGTGTGCCTCCTGATTTCAAGCTGAAGGAATATCCAGCTACCTACCTATGTATTATTGGATTGCTTATGAACCTACCGATTTGGTCCACCAACAGCAAATATCTCTGGGCATCTGAAGTCATCCATCGGATTCTTCACCACACCAAGTTGGGGGCAGATTCGTGTACGCGGCTGGAGCGATTTTCGAGGCGAATGCTTCTCAAAAATCAGGTAAACAACCAGCGTTGGATCAGCTTGGTGTAATGCGGCATCACGAGATAGACCATGACCCCCACCACCGAACCGGTGCTAAGCAGCAAGTCCAGATAATGATTGTGAGGTACGCCCAGTTGCCGCAGCCCCCATGCAACAACCATGGGAATGACGAGCACCAACGGAAAGATGGCGGACCATGTCACGAGAAATTGCTTCCAACGGACAGGTACCTTCGCCCTCGCGCCTTCGGGCGTGAACCAGAAATCCAAACCACTGCGTATGAAAAAATCATCATCTTGAGCAAGGAGCGGTCGCACCTGTTCGATGAGTCGCTTCCTATCTTGTGAACTCATCCATCCCTGGAGGTGTTCCCTGGTATCAAACCGGATGATGACCGTATAGGTTGCCGTGAGTCCGGGAATCGGACGGATAATCTGCAAATCCAGGTGGCCCGGGTAACTTCTGCATAGCGGGCCGATTTCGTTCAACCAGGCCTCATAGCCCTCTTGTTGACCGTCCCGCACACGATGCGTAATCACAGCGGTGGCGCCCCGTCCTAACGTGCTCGAAGAGGGATGGTCATGATTCACAGTGTCGAAACCTCATATTGTTAAAAAAATACGGACGCATAACACCTGTACCTTGGGCATGGTGCACGGCAAAACGTTTCATACAACGATATGCGAAAGGACAGGATTCTGATATTCATAGCCGGTCAGGAAGGGGCAAGTTGTATAGTCGCAGAAATGACAGTTTCTCCCACTACCCGCGTTGGAAGACAATCTTATCATCCAGCACCCTGAGAAAACCCTTGGGACCCCCTCGATGCTGAATATAGGGCCTTCCTGCCGCACTCGCTGTGGCAAACTCCTCCGCGAACATCCTGTGAATGGCCGCTCGACCCACAACGGGCTCATTCGCCACCTGATGATTCACCGCGTCTTCAGTGTAAAAGCCGGCCAGTGCCTCCGCATCCACACGATTGAATGCCTCTACCCATGATCGAAATAAGTCCCCTGGCTTCATATTCGCTCGCACTCCTGGATAAAGTCGCCCCGCGCTACGGCGTCGGCGTGAATGAATCGTTATGCACTAGCCCAACACACGCATCCCATTGTTATCCGGCACGCACTGACCTCGCGCAGCAAGATAATGCGCCCACAAGATTCGCGCGGCAACCGAGCGCCAGGGAGCCCAGTCGCTGGCCAGGAGCTGCTGCTCATCTCTCGTCGGGAGAACCCTCAGGTGTTTCACTTCACGGAGCGCGACGGCCAGCGCCAAATCCCCTTGAGGCCAGACATCGGGACGTCGCAGCGCCATAAGGTAATAGATATCCACGCTCCATGGCCCGAGCCCTGGAACCGCCAATAAGATCTGACGTCCCCGATCATCCGGACTCCGGCAACAGCGGTAAGATCGAGACTTCCATCAAGCATTCGCGCCGCCAAACCATAACAATAGAAGGCTTTCTGTCTCGTCAGCCAGAAATCCCTCAACCCGTTGACCTGGATGGCATAGACTGCTTTCGGAGTCATCGCACCCAGATGGCTGGAGAGCCGCTGATACAATGTGCGGGCGGCGGCCAGCGATACCTGCTGCTCGAGGATAATCTGAATGAGGGTAGGAAATCCCGGTTCCCTTCCCCACATCGGAGGCACCCCCAGTCGATCCAAGACAGCGCATAGATCAGGATCCACCTCAGCCAATTGCCGTGCACCTCGGCGAAGAGAGGACGCCGTCAGCGGGGGTGTACTGGCAGGCAATGGTATTTGGATCAACGAACCTAATTTCATAACAGTTGTCCAGATAACGCTTGAGCTAAGCGAGAGGCAAAGGCAGCAAAAAGCAGAGCGAAGAAGGAACGGCGTTACTTCTGTCCCAGTGCATTTGCCTTGTTAGGCATGATTTTATGTTTTGATGAGTGTCCAAAATCCAATGGTTATAAACCCAATACCTGCAATGTACTGTAGATGCTTTTCGCTTATGTATTCAGAAATGGCACTCCCTGCAAGTACACCAATGCCTGATGCAATAATTAATGCTAAAGAAGCACCAATGAACACGGTGAGCTTACTTACTTCTGTGTCAGCTGCAAACAACATTGTTGCCAATTGCGTCTTATCGCCAAGCTCCGCAAGAAAAACAGCCAAAAAAACGGTGAATAAAACTTTGTATTCCAATTTCGTTCTCCTCTTTTTTCTTGCCTAACCATGTACTATCTAGTTTCGTACAAGTCCGCCGGTCTGATCCAACTGCAGTCGTATTTCTATGGCATTTGAAACTACCTCTCAAGTCCTGCGCAACTCCAAAATCCTCTATCGCATGCGCTGGAATAATCGGGATGGTTTTTGGGGGGATCATACATAATCACTGGCTCCCTCGTCGAAGAAATTGGGAATGAAAAGATTGATGGCCAATTCTCCAACTCTCGTATCAACATGATGTTCTGTGGTGCCGGGTTTCGCCCCGGCAGACGAGGACCTTTTGTTTCGGCAAAAGGCCCCAAAACCAATGACGCCCCGTCTGGCCTCATTAAAGAGAAGGGACGCCATCTTACAGAGGGCGGACCAACTCGCAAGGCTCGAACAAGGCCCGCCAGCCGATGAGAGCGTCCCTCCCTTTGGCCAGACGGCAGGCGTCGACCATAAGAGACGAACCTTTCGGGATCTCTCTTGAAAGACCTTCAAATTTCGCCTCAAGGATTCCCTCAATTCTTCATGACCAAGAGGACGGGTCAAAGGACCCAGTCAAAGACATCCAATAAGTTGACATATTTATTCAGTTGACTAAGAATCCCCACGCGCCCATTCCAGAGCGTTTGGACGGGCCCGCTACTTCTTTGGAATCCGATATCCTGACTGGCCTCGTCAATGCTTGGAAGGTGGAAGTCGGCAAATAGTAAGTAATGAGCCGGACTTGACATTGAGTATGAAGATGGATTTTGACGCACTATTGAAATTTGTCCAAGAGCAATTCACCGATGGTCTCGTATTGGTAATTGGGTCCGGCCTGTCCGAAGCTGAAGAGATTCCGGGAATGAAGGCGCTTGCAACATATCTCAGGAATGAAGCAGGCGTACTGAAAGAACCCGAAAAGACATTGTGGGACCGGATCATGACTAGGCTGGATGCCGGTGAAGGATTGGAAACGGCACTGCTCAAACAACCGCCATCCGATGCACTTGAAGTTTGGATCGCACAAAAAACCTGCGAACTGCTGATGCCGGAGGAACGCAAAGTCATGAGCGCGGTGCTTCGAGGGGAGCGCACACTTCGCCTGACAACATTCCTAGACAAAGTATTGAAACCTCCGACTGGATTGCCAATTCTGACTCCCAACTACGACCGACTGATTGAGGTTGCCTGCGAAATGGCAGGATTTCATGTGGACACCACCGCTGTCGGACAATATGCAGGCGCTTTCGACCATGCTCGAAGTTGCATGGGATCATGCCGGGGCATCACATCGCGCACTAAGATTACCGTTCTCGACCACTTTCCGCGTGCGATTGTTCTAAAACCGCATGGAAGCTTTGACTGGTACCAATTCGGCAATGACGCGCGGCGTTGCAGTTTGGATCTGGACGCGGAACGGCTCATCATCACGCCTGGCCTCAATAAGTACCGAGCGGGCTATAACTCGCCCTTCGACAAGCACCGCGAATTGGCCAACGACTACATCAAAAAATGCACTCGTCTGCTGGTGGTTGGGTATGGGTTCAATGACGATCACCTGCAAACACACCTTATGAAACAAATTCAAGATGGCACGCCCACATTGATTTTAAACCGATCGATGAGCCCGAAGGTCGAGAAGCTGGCGAAGGAATCGCCCCGCTGTATTTGCCTCTCGAAGCCGCCCGAATCGGCTGGAGTCGTAATACTAACAAACGGACACCAATTCGAGCACCTCAGTCATGATTTGTGGGATCTTGGCGTTCTGGCGAAGGAGTTATTGACATGAGTGACGAACCCATACTGACGTTCGAGGCGTCGAGCAAACTCGGCAAGGTCGCCTCCGTGGACACGAGCCGTGTACTCATCGCGGTAGAAAACGCTGCACTCTTACCACGTGCTTCTGTCGGAAGCCTCGTCGCAATTCAGGGGTCGACTGCACAGGAGTTTCTGATTGGCATGACGGAGCGTGTGACCCGCCAACTACAGGAGCAGACATCGCAACCTGATCCTATGGCACCTACGATGCTCGCAGTGGAAGTCATACCTGACGACGCGCTCCGAGTCATCTTGCTCGGCACCTACCGCACTATTGAGGGCACCGTTCACAATCGGTTCAAGCGTGGCGCTGATTCGTTCCCGCAAATCGATCGCGATTGTTTTCTCATTGAAGGCCCGAACCTTCAGCGATTCATGGGATTAATGGGCAAGAAATTGGATGAGAAGCAACGACTCGAACTCGGACACTTCGTCATCGACCGTTCAGCTGTCGCGATTGCTAACGGCGATCGTTTCTTCCAGAGGCATGCGGCAATCCTCGGGAGTACCGGTTCGGGTAAGAGTTGCGCGGTGTCGTTGATTTTGGAGCGTGCTCACGCCAGAAAGCACGCGAATATCGTCGTGTTCGACATGCACGGAGAATACGCCTCGCTGGCAGACCCGTCCGCCCAGGAGGATGGCAAAGTGCCAATGCCTATTGCGGCCTCGTTCAAGATCGCAGGTCCCGGCGACCTCGTCAAGGCACCGGAAAACGCACTTTTCCTGCCCTACTGGCTCCTGAATCGAGAAGAGATGCTCTCGATGATATTAGACCGCAGCGACCAAAACGCACCAAATCAGGCATCCAGATTTACATTGCACGTACGAGAGTTAAAAGAAAAGACGCTCATCGCAGAGAAGAAGCAGGACGTGAAGGCAACCTTCACAGTCGATTCGCCGATTCCGTATAATTTGTTGGATCTACTTGTGAAGCTCAAACACGATGATAAGACGAAGGGTATAGGAGCAAACAATAAGGAGGTAAAGGGTGAATGGGAAGGACGGCTTACACGCTTTCTCTCTCGCCTAGAAGCAAAGGCGGAAGATCGTAGGTACGGTTTCATGTTCAAGCCACCCGGCTCTGCCCTCAAGTATGACTGGCTTGCTCAGCAAATCGCAAAGCTACTTGCTGCTGGCGAGGGCAAGCACGGCATAAAAGTAGTGGACTTCTCCGAGGTTCCATCGGACGTGCTCCCCGTCGTTACAGGTGTATTTGCACGATTGCTGTATGATGTCCAATTTTGGATGCAGCCTGAAAAACGAACACCCTTTGTATTCGTGTGCGATGAAGCTCATCTTTACTTACCGGTCCGTGAAGACGCTGATGCAATTGAAAAGCAGGCCCTCTACTCGTTCGAACGCATAGCTAAAGAAGGCCGAAAATACGGAGTATCTCTCCTTGTGGTTAGCCAGCGCCCCTCAGACGTGAGCCGAACCATTCTCAGTCAGTGTAACAATTTCCTCATCCTACGTTTGACCAACGATCAGGACCAAAATGTCGTACGTCGCCTCATGCCTGATTCGCTGGCGGGTGTCCTCGATGGTTTGCCGCTGCTCGACACCGGCGAAGCCTTGTTACTGGGCGACGCGATCCTTCTCCCGGCAAGAATCAAGTTAAAATTTCCCGCCATAGAGCCGCTGAGCCAGACCAGAAACTTCTGGCAGGAATGGGGAGAAAAGGCTCCGGACTCAGCCGCTATTGCTACAGCAGTCGAAACGCTACGGCAGCAATCGCGCACTTCAGAGAAAATTCCTTGAAGCGCGACCTTGTCGCTGGCAGTGCTGCTAATCGCCAGACATGTTTCGCGTCACGGGTACCATTCAGATTTATATCAAAGGCGGCCCCATCCACATACCCCAAAATTTTTCACCATTTTCTGTCCCCTAGGACTGTTTCAGTATTTAACGTTTCATCTCAATCCATCCCTCAGAAGTACGTCGCCCCTGAGTCACCCGACCAACAACAGAATTGTCACCGATAGAGTATACTAAAGCAGCTTGTCGCAACCGAAATCCAAGCAGAGTCCGGACTTCCACGGAAACTGCGAGATTCCGCCTGTCCGGCGAAATAATCGCAGCCTCTACTCGGCACTGTCCCTTTCCAAGCGTCGTGGCGACATGGGTCGACACGGCGTTCCATAGTTGTGGCTCGTCGATGGTTCTTCTGGTACCATTAATCAGATCAAAAAGCGGCTGGAGGCAGGGATTGCTGTCCGCCGTTGCATATTCCAAGTGGATCGGAAGACCGGTGAGTCTACAGACGCGAAGATCGTCTGGATGAAATTTCAGACCGCTCCAAAGACATTGTTTAGCCTCGATTGGGGCACAGAATTTTCCCGTTATCGATCGCACAGCAACCTCTTCTAGAATTTGCGCTTCAGATAAGCTACTTTTAACGAACAATCTTTTTAACGCTCGCTTTCCGGTTGCAGCACAACGCTCAAGCTCCATAGGCAGGACGCGACACTTCGTAATCGCGCATTGTTCCAGAATCCCCGGTCTGACGTATTTTCCCGTTACTCCGCATTGTTCGGCCTCTGACCGCAAGAGAGGCTGTCTCGTATCGTAACAGGTCACGAATTCTGACTTGTGCCCCATTTTACCAGAGACCGCCGAGCGCAACTGTTCACTCGCGATATATCGCTTACCAGACACCTCACTAGTGGCAAGTTCGGCAATAAGAGCATCCGCCTCAGTAAATTCGCACTGACCAAAATAATCAGGCTCTGCCCTCTTCCCGCTTACAGACGAAGTTTTCAGGAAGGCGGTTGCAACCATACGTCCACTCACTGCTGATATCTCAGCCTCGTCCGTGAGAATGCGCTTGCCACTCAGGCTGCATAAAACGGTATGCTCTGGTAGCGCGAGCCTTGCGCTTATCTCTGATCGAACGAGGAAGTGCTGCAACACCCAATCCCCCGTAATTTGACATTGCCTGAGGCATGTTTTAGGAACAGTTCTTTTTGATCGAGCGCAGAGACTAAATTCTGGAGCATCCACCAACTCTCCCGAATGCGGTATGACACTTAAGATGCTGGAATACTCGAATTCAGTATCAAAACTGTAGTGCGCCTTCATTTTTAGCTGTCGGTATAGCTTTCCGTCGAGCGCGACCAGCGTCATTTCAAGGCGGGGCGTGAACTCATCCCCCAATTTCTTTTTTTTTCGTTCATCTCCGCCAGCAAATTGCATCTCCTGCGCCCGTCTTTCCAGGTAGAAGCGAGAGAATTCGGAGATAGCACCATCCAATTGGGCAGCGTCTGCCAGCCTGTTAATATTTATTCCAAGAGTGACAGGATTCTCAATTGTGTATGGCAAGGGTCCCAACCCTTTTCCAATTACCTCCGAATGGTGCTCAACTGGTGAACAGGAAACCTCAAGAAGGCGTTCATAGCTGTCATGCGCAACCGTAGCGCGTACCCTGACTACCGCCTTTCCTTGGAAACAACGGAGCACCTCTTCAACCTCTACTCTCTTAGGTGCCCCATCGAATGTCGTTACCCATCGGCGTATTAGTTCCTCGCTTTTTTCGGCGGGGTTCTGGTCTAGGTCTTCGACATCATAAATACCAGTCGCAATAACCCGAGCAACTAATCGGAGGAAGGCGGTAGTACCCGGAGCATATAACGTACTCCTTACGCTAACATCGACATTTTCCTCAAAACGTATGTGTTCGCGTCCCCCGTTTTCTTCCGCTAGATATAGGTCGTGCTGTTGCGGGGTGACGCGCACACCCAAACTTTTAAAAGCCGCCAAAGTAAAATCGTCTGGCTGCATGGATCGCACGACGCCTGGCAGAATGGGGGCGCGAGGTCCGACATATTCAGCTCCATCCATTCCGCCGAGCATTGAATTGATGGTCGCTTCTTCGCGCTCCAACTCATTCTTTGCATTGGCAATACTTTCCTCCGCCAGGAGCGTTGCTGTCTCCACGTCCTTTCCCGCGAGCGCCGCGATGACGAGCTGACGTATTTTTTCATCAAAGCCGGTTCTCCCATTTTCATCCTCTCCACTGATTCCTGATGCTTCGAGCAGTGCTTCAATATCGCCGATGGCGTGGGACGCCATCTGAAGCTTTTCCATCAGGCGTCCTACAATGTACTCCTCAAAGGTGCCGCGCAGCATGATATTGAAAACACCGACCTTTGCATGTTCAGACGCTAACCGTTGTACACGCCCGATACGCTGCTCGACGATCATTGGGTTCCAGGGCAGGTCGTAGTTGACCAGAACATTGGCAACTTGGAGGTTGATACCCTCGGAACCAGCTTCGGTAGACGCGATGACGTGACAATCAGGCGGGTTCTTTCGGAAGCGCCCAATGGTCTCCTGATTTCGCGGACCGGACATGCCGTTGATGATTCCAACCTTAAGTCCATGTTTTTCCAGAAAGGCCTGTATGGTGGTCTGGGTTTCCAGTCTTCCTGTAAACACGACTAGCCTCCAGCGTTCAGGATTTTCTCGTTTTAATCTGTCGATCAGCCCGCCGAGCCCATGAAGCTTGGCGCTGCTAGGCATTCGGGTGACGATGGCTCGAACTGACGCCACAAGCTCGACAGGAACTGTGCCCTTCCTCTCCATGTTGTTCAACTGCGCCATCAAGGCATCCGGGCTACTGGTCAAAGCTTGCAGTATCGAGATCTGCACTAAACGATTCAGACTCTGAATTGGCTTGGCGATAGCTTTGATCAACTGCAGCTCTGCCATCGTCGGTTCGACCTTGTGCATCTGCACGACCCGTTCGGGAAAATAGAGCCTAGCATCGCCGCGTCTTACTCTCGACATATAGCCATAGACGATTGAACGAAATTCGTCACGCGCTTCTTGTTTCAACTGACGTGCCTGTTCTCGGTTGTCAGCGATGAACTTTCGAGCAAACGTTCCCTCGCTTCCAAAAGGATTTTGGTGACCACGAGCGACGGTCAGCAAGTCAACCAGCGAATATAGATCCCACAGGCGGTTCTGAATTGGCGTCGCAGTCAGCATGAGCACAAAGCGGAATCGACGCTCCTCCAATGCCTTTCGGAAACGCTGAGCTACCTGAGGTGGATTTTCAACGCCATAAAGGTTTCGCAATTTGTGCGCCTCATCCAGCACTAGCATCTGGAACCGATCCTGCGGGATTGAATCGAGATGTAATCGCGCCGATTGATAGGTCGTTATGATAGCACCGATTTCCTGGGGATCAGCCTCGACCAGGTTTCTTCCGATCGCAATCTCTGACGGGATATCGAACTTCGCAAGCAGCTCTTCCTTCCACTGCGGACCAAGCAGCTTGGGGCAAACGATGAGAATTTTTGAAAGACGCGAGCGAGAGATCAGCTCACTGATAATTAATCCGGCGCTGATCGTTTTGCCGAGACCGACATCATCGGCTAGCAGCGTAACCGGCAGACGGCGGCAGAAGGTGATAAGATTTGTGACTTGATGATGGTAGGGCTCCAGCCGATCATGCCACCGGTACTCAGACTTTAGATCCTCCCGCTTCTCAATAACTATGGGGTCTGTCAAGTCCCATTCAAGGCCAGCCCGATATACCCGATACTCCTCTGGCGAGGTCTTGCGGCGAAGTATTTTAGTTTGAAAATTGGAAGAAGACACCATGATACCTGCTCAAAGATACAAACCTGCCCCTTTATTAAACGAAAAGTGGAACTAGCACTATTTCTTGCACTTCTTAACGGCCTCAAATCCTACCACCCCTCCCCAATAAAGTCATACATAAGTCAATGGAAGCGGTCGTGTGCGAATCGTTTTATTTCTTGCGGATACAGGGAGCGCTAAGAAAGGGAGAAGTAGTTGCCTGTAATTCCCAGGGGGTTGAGTTAAACATCGCGAGATAATCCGAAGAGGAGCGCATAGCTTAGCAAGTTCTAATGGAGCAAACTTCCCCACCGAATGTTGCGGTTGTCTCCAATAAATACGACAAAAAAGTCGCATTCAGAGTCTGCTGAGATTTCCTGAATGATCGCATCAAGGAGTTGTCGGTAATAGACATTCAAATTCTAGTCGGCATGAGTACTCTACTTCCTTTTTCCCTGACGCCTTCTGACTGGCCCAGGGCAGACGCTCTCATCAGCCGGCGGGAGCTGTTTGAGCCCTTCGATAAAACTCAGGCCAGGCTCCGCGAGTTAGCCCGCCCTCCAAATTCTCGCGTTCGCCCTCTCCTGTGGCCAGGCTGGGCGTCATTGGTTTTGGCTACTTTTGCCGAAACAAAAGTGGCTCGGCTGCCGGGCCGATACCCGGCAACGCTTGAGTCTCAAACCAGATCTTTACCCCAATTCCTGTATAATCGCATCATGCAATTTGGGACGAAAGGTTTTGATGGTTTGATTGTCCCGAGTTGGGTGGACTCGATTAGGAAGAAAAATAACCTCCAGTTCACGAGTCGGGTCTATCCAGATACTCGTTCCGGTAAATCCCAGGTGGCCGAATGATTCCGGCGAAAACCACTGGCCGGAGGAGGAAGGTTGGGAAGGCGTATCCCAGCCTAAGGCCCAACTGGTTCCAGGCTGTGCGGTCACAAACTGTTTGAACCAAGTCAGGTAAGGATCGAGTAACCTAGGGGATCCTAGGTATCACTCCAGCCAGACGTGAGTCACACCCGTCCCATCTTTCGACTGTTCCATAAATTCCCGCATGCCCGACAATGCCTCCCAGCATACACGCATTTTCTGAATCCTCACTCTGAAAAAGACGTCCAGGCCACGAACAAAAAAAGTGCCATGCCGATCCTTTCGATCCTGTATTTCTATTTTAAAAAATCTTCCATAGACAGAATGTTTCCCATCCCTATTTCTTTTTGAGCACTCTTCTGTTTTAGCCTGTGCGCACTTTGCGATTTCGCTCGATTTCCGTATCGACAATTTGTTCCCTTTGCGACAATTTGTCAAACGTTTTCATCCGTCATCCTATCTTTCCTCCCATTTTCACAAACGAATTATCACCATTCCACGCCCTGTTGCTCTCTCCAACATCCCCTCCCTCATTATTTTCGTTTGGGAATAGGAAATGCATTAATTATGCATTGTGGAAGTAAGCATGCGTCCTGCTGACAACGGTCATAACGATTTGTTACTTTATAAATGCAGTTACGCCTTGTCCAGTCCGTTGATCTCATCAACGTGCGGAAATGATTGGTGAAAAAGGACACGACGTGCAACCGTCTAGCCTTTTGACCATTCCTTCCTCTTCCCAAGCCCCCCTAACCACTTCTTTGCCATCGACCGGATTGCTCTCCCCTTACCACCAGCAATCGGAAGGCACCACCTCCTATCGCCCGGAGATCAATGGGCTAAGAGCCATCGCCGTTCTCTGGGTCGTGCTGTATCACGCCCAATTGCATATCGCCGGAATCGATTTCTTCCAAGGAGGATTTTTAGGAGTCGATATATTTTTTGTTATTTCCGGATATCTCATCACGGGCATCCTTTTGCGTGAAATGGCGTGCAATCGCTTTACCTTTATGGATTTTTATGAACGGCGAGTGAGGCGAATCATTCCAGCCCTGTTGACCGTGATGGGGATTTCCATCCCGTTCGCCTGGATATGGATGTTACCAAAGCAGTTTCAGGAATACGCAGAAAGTATACTGGCTTCTCTTCTCTTTGGTTCGAACATTTTCTTCTGGAATAGTGATAGTTATCACGCAGAAGCCAGCGCGTTGAAACCCTTTCTTCATACCTGGAGTTTGTCTGTAGAAGAGCAGTACTACGTGCTTTTCCCCATTGTATTATTTCTGGCTTGGAAGTTTCTCCGACCAACGATCGGAATCCTCCTGGGTCTTGGTCTTCTGACATCATTGCTCCTGGCGAATTGGGGAAGTCAGCGACATCCCGTTGCCGCCTTTTACCTCTTGCCGACAAGGGGGTGGGAACTTTTCGCAGGGGCCTGGTTAGCTAATTTGGAATTCAAAAACGGACGCCGGATCCCTTCGGCGTTACATGACTATCTTCCGGGAGTGGGGCTCGCCCTGGTTCTGTACTCCCTCTTGTTCCTGAACGCTCAAGTGAAGCATCCGAGTTTTTGGACGGTTTTACCTGTAGCCGGCACCATGCTGCTTATCTGGTCGGCAGGCAAAAGAGACATCGTGTCTTCCCTGTTAGCGTCCAAACCTTTAGTGGCCATCGGTGTTATCTCCTATTCTCTCTACCTCTGGCATCAACCGGTCCTCGCATTTGCACGAATTCACACTCCAACCATGTTGTCATTTTCCGACAAGGTCGGTTTGATATTGATGGTCTTTCTTCTGGCTATTACCACATGGTGGCTCATTGAAACTCCATTTAGAAACCGCTTGCTTATTAAGACACGCACTCTTTGGGGCAGCATTGTCGCCTGCACCGCTATTCTGTTTGGATTCGGATGGTATGGATTCCAAAGCGGTGGAATCCCTGAACGGTTTCCGGAAAACATGCAGAAGTTGGTTCGTCCTCAGCACACTTCCTGGGGAACCCTTGCCCAAGACGGCGAACCCTGCCTTGGACGGTCCGTGGCTTCTGCCTGCCAATTTATCAACAATCCTCAGCACACCACCTGGATGCTCGTCGGTGACTCCCATCTCGAGGCACTTGGCCCCACCATGCTGGAATCAGTAACGTTGAGACACGAAAACCTCATTGACCTAACCATGGAAGGGGCCTGCCATTATGGCCGGGGAATCAAAGTCATGGCTGAGGGAAGCGATCGCCAATGTTCGTTTGCCTATAACGGCCAACGAAGCGATTTTTTGCTTCAACACCCACCGGCCATACTGATTATTGGCGGTCGCTTACCCTTAATTCTTCGTGGAGAAGCCTTCGACAATACAGAAGGCGGCGTTGAACCCTACGGTAATCGACGGATTCACTTAGAGAATGGATTGAACAATGATTTCCCGCATATCAAGCAGGTACTTGTCCAGAACCTGAATGACCTTATTCAGCATGGACACAAAATTATTTTGTTGTACCCCATTCCCGAAGTGGGCTGGGATGTTCCAACAACGGTCTACAAAAAAGTCCAGCTCTCACCTACTGCCCAGAAACTGGCTACTTTTTTTCAATCCGGTGGAGTTTCGACTTCCTATGCCGTCTTTCAACGACGGACACAAGAGGCCTATTCGATCTACGATGCCCTGGGAGAACACCCCAATGTTCTTCGCGTGTATCCTGAAAAACTTTTCTGTAATACCAAAGCATTAGGACGATGTCTCACCCATGATGAAATGGAAGTCTTCTATGCCGATGATGATCATCCATCCAAAACAGGGGCAAAAATGATCGTTGATGAACTGATGAAGGCAGCGAAGGAAAAATGGCATGAATCAATTTAGAAAATTCTTCCGGGTTCCCGGAACGTTGAAAAGAATTCCCCCTCAAAGAGTGTCCCGTATTCAAGACCTATCCAATACTCGGTCCGGCAACCCGAAAATGGCCGAACGATTCTGGAGATAACCAGGTGCCTGAAAAAGATGAGTGGGAGGGCGTATCCTACACCTCAACACCAAACTGGTTCCAGGCTGAGCGGTCGTAAGCTATGGCTTAGCCTCCTGATGAGATCAGCCTCACCCTTGTCTTTAGCCATGCCCTGAAAGTTCTTGGATAATCGCATCATGCAATTTGGGACGAAAGGTTTTGATGGCTTGATTGTCCCGAGTTGGGTGGACTCGATTAGAAAGAAAAATAACCTCCAATTCACGAGTCGGGTCTATCCAGATACTCGTGCCGGTAAATCCCAGGTGCCCGAATGATTCCGGCGAAAACCACTGGCCGGAGGAGGAGGGTCGGGAAGGCGTATCCCAGCCTAAGGCCCAACTGGTTCCAGGCTGTGCCGCCACAAACTGTTTGACCAGGTGAGAATCAAATACACCGGAGTTTCCTTTATAACTTTTCAGCCAGGCTTGGGTGACCTGCCCTACGGCCTCGGCTGTTCCAAAGAGTCCTGCGTGCCCGGCAATGCCTCCCAGCGCAAATGCATTTTCATCATGCACCTCACCCTGCAAAAGACGCCCACGCCATGGGTCCGGTTCAGTGGGTGCGCACCCGCCAATCGATGAATCCAATGTGGGAGGCACATTCGGCCCTCGATAGCCGAGTGGGCTCGCATGTAGGGGCCCATAGATCCGACTCCGACAAAAATCGTCCAATGATTGATTGGTAATCCGTTCCACGATAAACCCGAGCACCATATAGCCCAAATCACTGTAGAGGCTTTTGGGGGGTGCCGCCGATTCTATCGGTTCCTTGAGGATTAACTCCAGAAAGGCTTTGGCTCGTTCCTGACGGGATGGGACATCTGAGGGGAGAGCAGGAGGGAAAGACCGGTAAAACGGACGCCAGGCTGGAAGGCCGCTTTGATGAGAGAGCACGTCCTTAAGACGCACCCGGCCTAATGGAAAATTTTTCGTTTCAGGGAGCCACGTGTCGATGGACGTTGCTAGATCCAGATGTCCATCCTGCGCCAGGAGCAGGATAGCTGATGCGGTTGCCAGAGGCTTGGTGAGGGAAGCGAGATCGTAGATGGTCTGAAGTTGGACAGGATAGGCATCCGGAAGTCCCGAGGTAAGACCCACAGCATAATGCATTCGAATATAGCCCTGGTGCCGAACGAACAAAACCGCACCCGGAAACACCTGCGAGTGAATTCCTTCAAGGAGGAGACGCACTATGGGATCGGTCTGATCCACAATGTACTGAGGGGGTGGAAACGTCTAGCCTGCTTCCCGATGGGAGGCACGCTCTGCACTCATTTCCGGCTCACCTTCCCCTTCAAACGCGTCGTCTGGTCGCTCTTCAATTTCTACTAACCGATGGAAGGAACTCAGCGTCAACCGTAAGCGATCCAATACCAGCGCCCGCTGTTGCTTGAGTGTCGAGATCATTCGACGCATTTCGGCCAGTTCGGCCCGACTTTGCGCCAGTATTTCTTCGGCTTTCAACTCCGCTTCTTTCACCAAAAGATCCGCATCCCGTTGGGCCCCATGCTTGAGTTGGTCCACAAAGGATTGGGTTGAAATAAGTGTACTGGTCAGCGTGGTTTCCGCTCGTTTGAGTTGCCCCACTTCATCATCTTTCCCCGACAATTTCTCTTTGAGCACCAGGTTGTCCTTGGTCAGTTCCTCCACCGACTCGGCGATTTCTTCCAAAAATTGGTCCACCTGCGTCTTGTGATAGCCTCGCCATTGGGTATCAAAGACTTTATGCTGAATGTCCAACGGTGTAATTTTCATGACGACTCCTTTCCCCTCACCGGCTAGTGCATTCTGATTGCAAGATCCTTCAAAGATGCTACCACGGCAATCTGGAAAAACATAATAATAAGGATAGCAATGATCGGAGATAAATCAATTCCCAATCCTAGCATGCCAACCCGACGCCGGATTTGAGAAAGGACCGGCTCCGTTACTCTTTCTAAAAACTGAACAATAGGATTCCAGGGATCAGGGTTCACCCAGGATATCAAGGCCCGAATAATGATAACCCACATATAGATCCATAAAATCGTATCCAGGATGGTCGCAATCGCCTGTAGAACGTTACCCGCAATAAACATGATCCTCCTTTACAGATAAGAGTGCTGAAAAAGCATGCCCTGAGTCTGGCTGCAGGGACCGCCAGCGACGTTCCCTGACTTCGCCGGCGCGACTTTCGCGCAGGCAGGTCGTCACTTGGCCGTGCTCACGTACTCCCTTATACACTCCACCCGCCCAAGTGGCGGCGGCTTTGCTGGACGTGCCTTTGTTGAACACTCTTTTTTAGTATAGCTCCCGTTTACCCACATGCCGACAAACTGAAATCTTTTTCAAATATTCAACAGCCTTATCGACATCGGCCGATTCATTCCAGGGTGCCGGGACTGACGGCTTTCCCTCGACTTCCAAAAATAGCCGTTCCGATCCGAACCATCGTCGCCCCTTCTTCTATCGCGATCTCGTAGTCATGAGACATGCCCATGGACAATTCGGTCATCCGTACACGACGCCATGTCTGTCGAGCCAGCCCATCTCGCAATCGACAAACTTGCGTAAAATAGGGACGAACGTCTTCAGGATTTTCCTTCCACGGCGGAAGCGTCATGAGCCCCTGGATCTCGAGGTGAGGGAGCCGGTCGAGTTGCTCTATCCCGGCTTCCACCTCCTGTGAGATGAATCCTCCCTTGCTGGCTTCCCCCCCGACATTCACTTCGAGTAACACGGCTTGTTGAATCCCAAGTTTCCCGGCCAAAGCATTAATGCTCTCGGCCTGCTCCAGACTTTCCACAGAATGCAGCATCGAAAAATTCCCGACAAGGTCCTTGAGTTTCCGACGTTGCATCCGACCAATGAAGTGCCAGACTAAGTCTTCTCGTGGCCCCAGAATCTGACGCTTCTCCTGAGCCTCCTGAAGCCGGTTTTCTCCAAATATTTGCACGCCCGCTCTATAGGCTTCTTCTAAATCGACAGCGGGGACGGTTTTGGTCGCCGCCACCAACCGAATACCGGAAGGATCCCGCCCGACACGAATGGCAGCCTGCCGGATGTTCTCCTGGATGATTTGAATCCTATGGGTAATGGAGTTGGAAACGTCGCCATCCTTCAACAAGAACACCGAAAATTTTTCATTTGACTTCTATTGTAATCGGGATTGCCGCTTGAGTCACGGGCAGGGAGTAAACACATCAAACCGAATATAGGGCTCATCGCTCTTTCCTGTGCGTCCCTGAAAGGTTCGTCCCCATAATCCGACGCCTGCCGTCCGGCTCAAAGAGTGGTCGTTCTCATTCCCTGTCGGGCCTTGTCTAAGCGGAACAAATGACCCCGCCCTACAGGGGAGCATCCATCTCCTCTTATGGAGCCGGACGGAGCACTGGCTATGGAACATTGTGCTCCACACAAAGGTTGCGTCTCCTTAGGGACGCGCCATGCAATTCCTCGCCTCCGGTTGGGAAACTGCAATACCCTCTTCTCCCAGCACTTTTTCTTGGAAAAACCCCAAGATGGGGCGAATCGCTCAGGATGGGTCAGCAATGCGTCCCTACATCGCATAAAACCTTGCCACTCCCGGCAGGCGAAATCAATCTTTAGGCAGCAGGCAGGATAATTCCACTATACATAGTCCCATTCACCTGCCCCTCCCGCCTGTAGGAATAAAAGAGATCGTCCCGACAACGGGTGCAATGGTCCACCCGTCCAATCTGAGAGTCAGGAACGCCACCGGCGCGGATCTGGTGATAGATCAGTTGTTTAAGGTCTAAGACCCCTTTCCCTTCGTGGGTTTCTTGAAGCACCCCGGGCCATGCTGGGTACTTGCTTCGCAACGGGTTGATGACCTGTTCATCGACTTCGTAACAACACGGTCCGATAGAGGGACCGATCGCCAGATGCATGTGCTCCGGTTTTGCTCCAAATTCATTCACACAAGACCGAATGGTTTCTGCCACGATGCCGCCCACGGCGCCGCGCCATCCGGCGTGAATGGCCCCAACCACTCCCCTGGCTTTCTCGACAAGCAGCACCGGGACACAATCCGCCGTGCGCACAACCACGAGGGTCTCAGGCTGATTGGTAACCAAGGCGTCACCCTCGGTCTGCTCTAATGTTCCTAGCCCTCTATGGGTGTGGATGACGACCACCCGGGTACTATGGATTTGCTTGAGCGCGACGACAGCAGGAAAATCCCGCGGCCCACTCGCAATGTGCCCGAGTTCTATATGGGTGGCTAATCCTACCGGCGTACTCCGGGTCCCGAAGAAATGCCGCACGGGGATCATATCACTCGTCAATCCGTCATCAGACACTCCGGACCCCTTTGGGAAGGAACCTTTCTCCATGTTCATGGGATTAGTTCTCCGCTTTCCTCCGTAAAAAAGTCGGCACATCCCAATCATCATCCACCAGCAGACTGGTCTTTTCAGGAACCGGCCTGGCAGTCGCCTGTCGTCGCATATAGGTGGGTCGGTCGAGATCCTCAGAACCGTTGCTAGCCCCATTTTCCGCAGGCACGGCCACCAATGCGGGTTTTTTAACAGGCTCCACAACAAGAGTCGGTTGATGCGCATTGGAAAACCGCATGACCGACTCGGTCTGTTCGAATCCTGTGGCAATGACCGTCACGGTCAATTCATCCCCTAGCTCGGGATTAATGACCTGACCTACGATGATATTGGCTTGAGGATCTGCCGCTTCCCTGGCAATATTGGACGCTTCGTTGACTTCATGCAACGTGAGATTGGGGCCCCCTGTAATATTCAACAACAACCCTCTTGCCCCTTCCACGCTTCCATCTTCCAGCAAGGGGCTGGCAATGGCTAGTCTGGCGGCATCGCTGGCTCGCGTCGGACCCCGACCCGTTCCCATCCCCATCACCGCACGCCCGGAATAGCCCATGACGGTTCGCACATCGGCGAAATCCACATTGACCAAACCCGGAGTGGTAATAACATCAGAAATGCCTTGAATGGCCTGACGCAACACATCATCCGCAATCTTAAACGCCTCCACAAGCGGGGTACTTTTATCGACCATTCCCAGGAGTTTCTGGTTGGGAATGATCAAGAGGGAATCCACATATTTTTTCAATTCACGGATCCCTTCTTCGGCAAAGCTGGTCCGCCGGTTCCCCTCATATTGGAAGGGTTTGGTCACTACCCCGACCGTGAGAATGCCCAACTCTTTGGCAATTTTTGCGGCAACGGGAGCACCGCCCGTGCCCGTTCCACCACCCATACCTGCCGTGACAAAGACCATATCCGATCCTTCCAGGGCTTCACGGATCTGGTGTTCACTTTCCATTGCCGATTCTTTTCCCACCTCCGGCTTGGCTCCTGCCCCCAGGCCCCGCGTCCGCTCCGGACCCAATTGGATTTTGTACGACGCGAGCGAGCGGCCCAGGGCTTGCAAATCGGTATTGGCCACGACAAATTCTACCCGGCTTAAGCCGGCTTCAATCATCGTATTCACGGCGTTGCACCCGGCACCTCCGACACCGACCACTTTGATGTTAATAACCGATTGCTCCTCATCAGACAGTGAAAACATACGACTCCTCCTTTCTACCACTCCCCTGATCGCCCGCGGGGACATTTGATTGATGACTCACCTTGGCTCGCGAAGTAGGCACGGATCCATGATCCTCCTTTCTTGTCATGATTTAAAAAAAGTTCATGATCCATCCCTTCATTTTCCCGACCAGACCACCGGCCCACCGCCCGGATTTTTTGCCTTTGCCGGCTCCCGGTCCCACTAGTTCAAACTCATTTTCGTGACTCACCGAATGGACGATGAGTCCCACAGCCGTCGAGTAGCTTGGGTTACTGACTATTTCCCGTAAACCTTCCACTCCGATCGGCCTCCCTAAACGCACCGACAGATTCAGCACGTGTTCCGCCACCTCGGCCATGCCAGGGAGTAAGGAGGTTCCTCCCGTCAACACGCCTCCAGCCACCAGCATGCCGTCATATCCGGCACGACGGATTTCACGAAGCACGAGCTCGAACATTTCCTCCACCCGTGGGGAAAGAATTTCCGCGACCAATGCTCGAGGCATCACCCGGGGCGGTCGTCCTCCGACACTCGGCACTTCAATGCCTTCGTCCTCATTCACCAAGAGACTACTGGCCACCCCATATTTCAGTTTAATTTTCTCCGCCTCCTCCGGTGCGGTTTTCAATCCCATGGCCAGATCCCCGGTGAGATGGCTCCCTCCGATGGGAAGAACTGCCGAGTGCCGGATACATCCCTCGACAAAGATCGCGATATCGGTGGTGCCTCCCCCGATATCCACCATCACAACCCCCAGGTCTTTTTCCTCATGGGTCAGCACAGCCGCGCTGGAGGCTAACGGCTGTAAAACAATATCGACGACATCCAATCCCGCCCGGCTGACACACCGGATAAGGTTTTGTGCCGAGGTGACCGCTCCCGTCACAATATGCACATCGACTTCCAACCGTGATCCCGCAATGCCTAATGGATCCCGAATTCCTTCCTGATCATCCACGATAAATTCCCGAGGAAGCACATGAAGAATTTGGCGGTCCGGAGCCGGCACGGCACAGGCGCGTGCGGTATCAACGGCCCGACGGACATCCGCCTTGGTCACTTCTCGTTTTTTTAAGGCCACCACCCCTTGCGCACTTTCACTCCCGATATGGCTCCCCGCAATCCCCGTATATACCGAATTGATTTGAACCGCCGACATCAATTCTGCTTCCTCCACGGCCCGCTTGATGGACTCCACCGTACTGTCCATGTTGACGACCATGCCTTTTCTCAACCCGTTCGAACGATGTGAGCCCACCCCGATCACATGAATAGAGCGATCATCCTGGATTTCCCCGACCACCGCACAAATTTTTGTTGTCCCGATATCCAGTCCCACGACAATGTGTTCTTTTTTGGTCATGTCCTATAGTGTCCTCTTGCGAAAAATGACTTTTTGAGCAAATCGCAAATCCACTTCTTGCGACCGACCTTCAATTTTATCCTTCACGGTGGGATACAACACCAAAAATCGTTGCCACTGGTCCTCCACCTCACGCCCGAATTGAAACCGGACATTGGGGAGATCCACGATCGTTGTATGAGGTTGAGACACATCAATCCGAGGTCTGCCCGAAAACTGCTGGGACAGCAACGCAGCAATGTAAATGCCCTGCTTGGCGCGTCGATGACCTTCGGCTTGATGCTGTGTCATAAATGCGGAGGTCACCCCATCAACAATGGGCAATGTCGTCCCTGCCTGGACCTTTCCTTTCGGCAACAGATACCCTTCTGCATCCAGATAATAGGGTTCGGTTGGTGATCCAAAGACCGCCGCCGGCTGACGCTCAGTCACCTGGATCACCAGTGAATGGGGTAACACCCGCTCAAAGGCGACCGACCCAATCCAAGGATGCGATTCCAACCTGGTCGCGAGCAGCTCTGAATCCACAGAGAACAAACTGGTCTGCGGCGCCAAGTCCAGCTTCGCCAGAACTTCATCTCGCGTGACTCGATCCAGACCCACAACCGTGATCTGTTGGATTTCCGTCCACTCATCCGCCCACCGCATCACCTGACGTCCGCCCACCGCAACCACCACGATAAGACAGGCCAGGACACCTCCGATCACAACGCGCCGGACCCGCAAGGCTGTCGATGACGACTTGGCTTTCCCCGATCCTACGGTTTTTTTAAGGGGCCGGTTTTTTCGGGGCCGTTTCGTGTTTAGGGATTCTCCCGATATCATGACGCAGAACTCCTGGTGCTCCTAATTTTCCCGGATGACGATATCATCCTTTTCGGTAGAGCCTCACCCAATATCCGTTCAACCAGATCATCATAGTCCCACCCGATCTGTGCGGCTGCCATGGGAAGCAAACTCCGTTCAGTCATGCCGGGAATGGTGTTCAATTCGAGAATATAGGGACGTCCGTTGGTATGAATGCGAAAATCGACTCGAGCGGCACCGCGACACCCTAACGCGTGATAGGCACGAAGGCTGTAATCACGGAGAGCGGTTTCCAGCTTTGAAGAAAGCGAAGCCGGACACACATAACGAGTGGCCGCCTTTCCATATTTGGCCGTAAAATCGTAAAAGCCCCCGGGAACGATGATTTCTACACCGGGCAGGACCTCATTGCCAAAAACGCCCACCGCCACTTCACGACCCGGAATATATTTTTCCACTACCGCCTGCTCTCCGTATCGATAGGCTTCTTGCAAGGCCTCCTTCCATTGGGATGGCTTGCGAACGATCGAGACACCAAACGTCGATCCCTCGGCACAAGGCTTTACCACCACAGGCAAGCCTAAGCCGGGAGGAGGACGAACCGGAATCATTTTCCCGGATACGGTCATACCCGGCGGGACCGGTACCTTGGCAGCCTCAAGGACCACGCGCGTCAATCCCTTGTTCATGCAGACGGCACTCGCAGTCACGCCCGATCCGGTGTACGGCATCTTCATGACTTCCAACATCCCTTGAACTGTGCCATCTTCCCCTCCCGGTCCATGCAAGGCGAGAAAGGCCACCGAAATTTTCTTTGCCCGGATCTGATGCGGCAATGTGTCATCCACTTCAATGGGGATCACCGTATACCCCCGTCGTTTCAACGCATCGCAGATTGAACGCCCCGTCTTGAGCGAAATCTCTCTCTCAGCTGAAGATCCACCCATCAGCACACCGATTCGCAAAGATTTCTGTGTCATCATTCTCTGTGTCTTCACCTTGTGATAAGCCTTTCACTTTGACTACTTTTCTTTGTCACCACCAACAATCCCGGCATCTCTACGATTCTCCAATGATTTTCCATTCAAGCTGAAGACGGACCCCAAACTTTTTCGCCACGGTTTGCCGGACTTTTCGAATCAAGGCCAAGACCTGGTCGGCGGTGGCCGCTCCTCTATTCACAATAAAATTGGCATGTTTGGTCGAAACTTCAGCGTCTCCAATCCGCACACCCTTTAATCCTGCGGCTTCAACGAGTCGTCCGGCAGAATCTCCAGGCGGGTTTTTAAACACGGACCCGGCATTCGGAAGGGTTAACGGTTGGGTCTCGCGCCGGTACCGCAGATAGGTTTTGGTTTTCGCTTCAACCTGCGCTTTATCCGAGAGAGCCAACTGGACCCACGCGCCAACGACAACGCCTTTGGGGAGCGTCGCCTTCCGATAGGTAAATGACATGTTGGAAGACTCAATTCGCACGCGATGTCCACGAAGATTCACCAAATCAACGGCATGCAAGACCTCCTGCATTTCCCCCAACCGCGTTCCGGCATTCATCACCACCCCTCCACCGACGGTTCCCGGAATTCCAGCCGCCCACTCCATTCCGGACAGATGATGGCCCACCGCGAACTGCATTAACCTGGGCAACCGCACACCCGCCTGGGCATATACCATGTGACCGGCCTCCTCATGTATCCCGGACAAGTGTTTCAATTGCATAACAATGCCTCGAATCCCTTTATCGCGAACGACCACATTGGTCCCGCCCAACACCACGAAGGGAATCCCTTCTGTCCGAGCCCCCACGAGCACGCGTATGACGTCTTCCACGTCCAGGGGAAAGACCAGGACATCCGCGGGGCCTCCCACCTGCAACGACAGAAGAGGCGCCAGGGATTCGTTCCAGTGGACTTCTCCGTGCACATGCTGCACGGCTCGTTGAAGCCGTTTTGCTGTCAGTGTCAGCCGGCCGGTCTTCATCTGTACAACCCTCGACTTTCATGACTCACCACATTCGGTTACAACGATTCCAATAATTCAGTTCCGACTTTCCAGACATCCCCCGCGCCAAGGGTCAACAGGATATCGCCCTCACGAAGCTCCTCACGCAATTTGGTGATCAAACCGGTGTCACGATTGAGCCATTGGACAGAAGGATGACCAGACGCCCGAATGGTGTCGGCCATCATTTGTCCGGTGATCCCGGGGATCGGCGCCTCACCCGCCGGATAGATATCCATGACATACACGCGATCCGCCTGTTCGAACGCCTTGGCGAACTCATCGGCCAGGTCCCTCGTTCTTGAAAACCGATGCGGTTGAAATACCACGATCAACGGGCGCTGCCACGCGGCTCGGGCAGCCGCCAGCGTGGCACGAATCTCGGTTGGATGGTGCCCATAGTCGTCCACCACCACAATGCCGTTTTTTTCTCCACGAATCTGAAACCGCCGCTCGACTCCGGCAAAGGCGGCCAACCCTGCCCGGATCAAATCCACAGGTACGTCCAATTCCAATGCCACCCCGATGGCCGCTAACGCATTGGCCACGTTATGCACACCAGGGATTCGAATGCGGAAAGGCCCGAGCTTTTGATCCCGGTAATGCGCCCGAAATTCCACACCCATCGCTTTGGTTTCAATATCCGTCGCAAACAAATCGGAGGTCAGCACACCCGAAAAATCACTCATGCCATACGTGTGGTATCGCTTCACCACCCGGGGCAGGAGCTTGCGAATCCAGGGATCATCGGCACACACAATCGCCACGCCGTAGAATGGAATTTTATTGATAAATTCTAAAAACGCCTCTTGAAGACCTTCCATGTTTCCGTAATGATCGAGATGCTCACGGTCGATATTCGTCACGACCACGATTGAAGGCGACAACCGCAAAAACGACCCGTCACTCTCGTCGGCTTCCGCGATCAGCAGATCACTCCGCCCTAAACGCGCATGGGTCCCCATGGCATTGACCTTGCCCCCAATCACGAATGTGGGATCGAGGCCGGCTTGCGCAAGAATCGATGCGACCATCGACGTCGTAGTGGTTTTTCCATGAGCGCCCGCAATGGCAATGCCATACTTCAATCGCATCAGCTCTGCCAGCATTTCCGCTCGCGGAATGACCGGGATCACTTTGGCCCGGGCCGCACGAATTTCCGGATTGGACCCAGCTATGGCCGATGACACCACCACGACTTGTGCCCCTTCCACGTTCGATTCCTGATGCCCGATAAACACCGTGCCCCCTAATTCCTCTAACCGTCGGATCGTGTCAGACGACCCCACATCGGAGCCGGTCACCTTATACCCTAGCGTGAGGAGCACCTCTGCGATGCCACTCATTCCACTTCCCCCGATACCGACCAAATGAATGTGCTGAATTTTTCGAAACATAATGTTTTAGACTTCCAGGGTTGAAGGGAGGATCATTGAAGACGGTCAGTTGATGCGCCCACCGCCGGGCACGCATGGCCTGTAAGTCTGGCGGTACAGTCTCAATACCGGGTCGTTCCACCGGGCTCGCGACTTCATCACAAGCCTCGCGTAGGACACGACGACTATTCTGGATCTACCAGACGTGGCCCTGACAGCACATATTCTTCATTCCCTGTAAGAGTCCCTCCTCATTAAAGATTGAATAGGTTCAGACAATGGTTTCCTCTTTGACTCTTTTGCTTGTTCATCCGTACCATTTTTTCCCATCATGCCTGTATTTCACGTCGCGACCGGATGCCTCACCAGCAGGAGGCATTGATTCACCATCTGCTCTGTGGCGTTGACTTTTCTGAGAGCCCAGCTCTGTCGTGCCATTTCCTGGAGGTGGGGAATATCCGACATCCATCGTTCAATTTCTTCTGCCAGGCGCTGCCCGGTGAGGTCGGCTTGCAAGAGCACTCGAGCCGCTCCCGCCGCTTCCATGGACCTGGCATTCATTTCCTGATGATTGTGCGTCGCCTGGGGAAACGGGATCAGGATTCCGACCTTTCCATATGCTGATAACTCAGCCAATGTGCTGGCCCCGGCCCGACAGACGATGAGATCCGCCTTGGAAAGCTCATGAGGCATATCAAAGAGAAAGGGGCGGACATCTGCGTGAACCCCCATTTGTGCATAGCCGGCCTTGACCCGTTCCAAATCGTCCGCTCCGGTCTGGTGGGTGATGGTTACCTGCTCCCGCAGGTTCGATGAAATCTCCACAGCCTTCAACATGGCGGAATTTATCGCCCGAGCCCCCTGACTCCCGCCAAAGACCAACAGATGCGAGATCTTCTGCGGAGGAATCGGAGAACGTTCCAAGACAAACGCCTTTCGAATGGGTGTGCCAATCACCTTGACTTTCGATGAGGGGAAAAAAGACTGCGCGCTGTCAAAGGCTAGAAAGATTCTATCGGCCAATGGGCCCAACACCCGATTGGCCAAGCCCGGCATGGCGTTCGGTTCCAACAAGACTCTGGGAATATTCAACAACCAGGCCGCTACGACTACGGGAGGACTAAAATACCCGCCTGTCCCAATAA